>NZ_JBHFLM010000119.1:0-14239 GCF_041928655.1 Pelatocladus sp. BLCC-F211
GCAAGAGCGGTTAAGATTAGCGTTACCAGAGTTAATAAAAAATTGGAAGGCACCTTTATAACCTGCCGTGTCGTGTTTCATCCCCTCCTTGAAAGGCACTTTCTTTCACACTCCCGTTAACTTTTTGGTAATGATGCACAAATGTAGAGACGTGCCATGGCGCGTCTCTCTCGTTGGGGTCGTCATTGGGGATTGGGGATTGGTTATTCTCCTTTGTCTCCCCGCTCCCTTGTCTCCCGTGTCCTCCTGATCAAGCAACTTCTTGGTGATCTACGCAGTCATAGGTGATCATTGTTTGAAGCCTATGTAGAATTTTGTACCCAATCAATGATGAAAAAGTTTGTTAAATCGTGTGAGAAATTGTTTGTCTGGAATGCTCGTCAAAGTAGTCAACGCAACATAGCTTTTTTTGCTGTGGTGGTGACTTTGTCTATGGTTGCTACGATGATGTTATCTTTTCCCTTACCAGCTCAAAATTTACCTACCCGTTCGCAAACAGCAGAGTTACGGGGGGTGTGGTTAACCAATATTGATAGTAATGTGCTGTTTGAGAGCGATCGCCTCAAGAATGCGTTGCAAAATCTTAAACAGCTAAACTTTAACGTTGTCTATCCGACTGTATGGAATTGGGGTTGGACACTGTATCCTAGCAAAGTGGCTCAAACGGTGATTGGGCGATCGCTTGATCCAGAACCAGGTCTGCAAGGTCGAGATATGCTCAAAGAAGTAGTCAACTTTGGGCATCAACAAGGCTTAAAAGTCATTCCCTGGTTTGAATTTGGCTTTATGGCTCCCGCAGACTCGCAATTAGCAAAACGTCGTCCTCAATGGCTAACTACTCGTAGAGATGGTAGCAAAATTTGGAAAGAAGGTACTCACGACCGAGTTTGGCTAAATCCCTTCCGACCGGAAGTGCAACAATTCACCCAAGATTTAATATTAGAAATAGTTAGAAATTACGACATCGATGGTATTCAATTTGATGACCATTTTGGCTTGCCATCAGAGTTAGGATACGACGCTTATACAGTCGCCTTATACAAAAAAGAACACGGTGGTAAAGCACCACCTGCGAACTCTAAAGATCCAGAATGGCTGCGGTGGCGAGCAAACAAAATTACCAACTATATGAAGCGGGTATTTACTGCGATCAAAGCCGCGAACAAGAATTGTATTGTTTCCGTAGCACCTAATCCGCAACGCTTCTCCTACGAATTCTTTTTGGCAGACTGGGAAAAATGGGAAAGAATGGGACTTGTAGAAGACTTAGTCATCCAAGTGTATCGAGATGATCCCAATGTCTTTAAGAGTGAATTAAACTATCCAGAAGTCAAAACTGCTAAAAGCCATATCCCCGTAAGTATCGGGATTATGACAGGACTAAAACGTAAACACGTACCGATGACACAGATTGGTCAACAAGTTCAACAAGTACGCGATCGCAATTTTGCTGGTGTCTCTTTCTTTTTCTACGAAAGTTTGTGGAACATGACCAAAGAAGTACCCCAGCAACGCCAAACAGGTTTTAAAAATCTTTTCCCAACACCAACTTCTTACCCAAATTTAATCGCAGGGTGGAAACCATAAGAAAGGATGAAGATTAGACCTCTTGCATAAACGCTCAAAACCCCGTTCTAGGTTAATTTTGCTTTATGTCTTGGTGTCTTGGTGTTAAATTAATTTCATTGAAACACCAAGACACTAAGACACTAAGAAGACTTGTTTTTTTGGGTTACACCTTAAATGGCGGTGTTTCAAATATTCATGCAAGAGGTCTATTAAAGGGAGTACGTCAACCGATTCCCAAACGCCCAGCCAAACCGGGAGTTAGGGGTAAGAGAGTGGCAATCATTAAGAATAAAGCCAAAAGACCCAAAGCGGCGCGGGCGTCGTCTGGTTCAGTGATTTCATTCAAGCTAGGGCGTTCTAAATCACGTTGTAAAAACAGAATCACAATCGCCCAGTACATTGCTAAAGGATTACCCAAGGCTACTAATCCTAGCAAAATTAAAGTTGCAAAGGTCGCCCGACCAGCAGTTTTGCGTCCGTAGATGGCTTGGACAATCCGACCACCATCAAGTTGTCCAGCAGGCATTAAATTTAAAGCTGTGATTACCAACCCCAGCCAACCAATTACCACCAAGGGATGCACATCTACCAATGGTGACTGCAAAGCCGAACCAAGCACAACCCGTGCCAAGCTACCTACCAAAATCGAACCTTGGAAAAACTGATTGGGTAATTGAAACATACTGCCTTGATGAGAAAGCAGCAATCCCGTAATCAGCATCAACACAGACACAATTCCGCCAGCAGCTGGCCCAGCCAAGGCGATATCAAATAATACCTTGCGATTGGGTAACAAAGACTCAAACCGAGTGATTGCCCCAAAAGATCCAATTTGCACAGCTGGTAGAAAATACGGCCAGCTGAGGCGGATATTGTGACGACGAGCAAGCAACCAATGACCAATTTCATGCGCCAGTAAAACTACTAAAATTCCCAGACCGATAGGTAAAGTTTCTTGCAAGCGTGCAAAATCGGCAAATAAATCAAAACCTTGCAGAATGCCCGATGCTTCTAAACTTGTGACTACGGTTGCTATCAGCAGAATAATGGCAAAGACTTTTTGCGATAAGCTCATCGGGCGCGGATCATTGCGGCTCGGTAGGACAATCACCACTGGTTTGCTATCAGTGTTTTCCACTAAGTAAAGGCGATATTTATCACCAGTATTTTCCTGCAACTTAGTAGTCAGACGATTGTGAACCATTTCTGATTCTCCCCGCAGATTACCTTTAAAAATAGCTCCTTCTTGATACGCAATTGTTTCTGTGGCAAAAAATGTATCCAGACCGAAAATACCTTTGATAGCGTTCAAATCTTCTTCTGGAATTGACAGAACCTCCAGTTTTACCTGTACAGGTTCAACGGTCGGTGTTGTTTGTGATGTCGAAGTAGATTCTTGTTGAGCTAGCTTTTCTGTCGCCCTTTGCCTGAGAATTACATCTTGTCCAGCGGCTCGTAACTGTCTACCCAGATAGATGTAAATTGCGGTAGAAACCACAAGTAATAAGAGGATGGCTACAATATTGATGTAAATCCCGGCAGCAAATAAGCCAAAAAACACTAGCCAGGGAGCCATTAAAACTACTGACTGTAACCAGGCGAAGATTCCCAGCTTGCCATAGGGTCTAGCACGATAAAAGCCCCAACCCAAGATTCCGAAAGCGACTAATAGGATTGTCGCAATAATAGGAGTCTCTGATGCATTCAACATTTCCAAACCCTTCGCCTCGTAAAATCAAGCCTGAATTTAGTCAGGTTTTACAGATATTAATAATTTATCAATATATGTAGATGGGATGGATGTGAGGAGCTGCGATCGCAAAACTTAGGTAAACATTATTGAAACCCTGACAAATGACAAATGACCAATGACAATCTTCGCCAGCAGCTAATTATTATCCTGTGGTATTACCTCGCTAGTTTCTTCTTTGACTTGTTTTCGGGGTTTTTGTTGTAACTGACTCTCAAGGTTAAGATTTTGCTTGACTTCCTGTGTCGGAACTACTACTTCTGTTGGATTTGATTGTTTTGAATTTCTGTTTGGCAAGATTGGTACAACCACTGAACTAGAATCTTGGGCTGGTGATGGTTGTGGGGCAAGTTTCAGTTTAATCGGAGATGGTGATTGAGTTTGTGAGGGTGTAGAAGAAGTTTGACGAGAGTTCCGGTATTCTCGCAGTTTTTCCACTAGAGACGGTGATGAAGAAGTATTAGGCGTAATGGGTGATAGTGTTTGTGTTGGGGACTGACCCTGTTGTGATTCTTCTGTGGTGTTGGTGTTGCTAGTCGAGGTTTCTTCTGGTTGAGAAGAACGCCGACTGCGCCTGCGTCGCTTAGAAGAGGTATTAGAGACAGACGCAGAGTTAACTGTTGACTGGGAAGTCTCAGAAGGTGTGGGAGAAGGTGAATTTGTAGATTGTATTCCTGCTGAAGTGCTTTGATTAGGCTGTTCAAAAACTGGTTTAGGGGATGGTGTCTGAGGCTTATTCAACATGGAAGTTATACTAAAACCTGCGGTCGCAGCAACAACAGCTACACCAGTACCCAGAAGTATTTTAGGCGATCGCAGTTTTTTACTAGCAGGAGTAATCTTGGCAAACAGTGATGAAATTCTTTTTTGGTTTGTTATTTTTTCTTGAGGGAAATTTTCTTGGTGCAACTGAGCAGATAAATCAATAGTTGGCACTGTGTGCGTAACTATTGGCATTGGAATCTGATTTTTTACCTCCCCTGGTAGCAGTTTTAACCACTCTGCCACAGTTTGGGGACGAAACTTGGCTTCAATTGCCATACCGCGCATCACAGCTTGATTGACTGCTGCACTTAAATGGGGTTGCAATTCGCGGGGTGTGGGCATTTGTTCGCGATCGCGCAACAATGCAGGCATGGGTACTTGTCCCGTCAAAAATGAGTACAATGTTGCTGCTAAACCGTAAACATCGGTTGCAGGCGTGCGCGTTGCTTGTGACAAGTATTGCTCAATTGGCGAATAGCCCTCAGACACCATACCTGTGTGAGTTTGTCTCACCCCACTGTTAAATTCACGAGCAATACCAAAATCAATCAGTACTACTTCCTGAGTTCCTTGGCGGAGAATTATATTATCTGGTTTGATATCCCGGTGCAGCAAACCATTTTGATGCACCACTTGCAAAGCAGCCCCGATTTGACGGATATAATGAATTGCTGTCGCCTCTGGTAGAGGAATTCCAGGTAAAGTGTAAGCCTCACCTAAAGTATCACCGGGAATGTATTCCATCACCATGTATGGCAACCCATTCTCGACAAAAAAATCACTGACCCGGACAATATTGGGGTGGACACATGCAGCCAAACGCCTCGCCTCATCCTGAAACTGACGCTCAAACTTGACAAAATCAGGATGTTGTCTGAGCTTTTCATTCAGGGTTTTAATCACCACTACATGATTTAAAAAGTGATGAGTAGCTTTGAAAGTAATACCAAAGCCACCCCGACCAATTTCCTGGTCTAAGGTATACTTACCACCCTGCAATTTTGTACCAGCTTGCATAGTATTTTGATTTGGGATTTGAGATTTAGGTCTGGGCATCCATTTTTAGATTTTAGATTAGCGTCAAATATTATCCTAATAATCTAAAATCCAAAATCCAAAATCTTGGTAGAGATCGGGGATTGGGGATTGGGGATTGGGAATGAATCAGTTAACAGTTAACAGTTAACAGTGAGCAGTTAAGAGTGATAACTGATAACTGATAACTGATAACTGATAAGTCCCCCTTGTCCTCCTTGTCCCTCAATCCCCGATCCCCGATCCCCGATCCCCAATCCCCAATCCCTTTTACCTAAAGTCACCCATTCAGGTGAAGTGAAGAATACTTGGGAAAGGTTAACATCAAGGAAAGTTAAGAAACTATAAGTTCGATATTTATACTCATACTCTTTCCTACGCAAGATGAATGTTAACAGAACTTAAGTTCTATAGAAAGTTAATGATCTTGCCTACAACAGATTAAAGATTTCCAATCAATATTTCTGCTTGACCTCCCCCTTTATCATTCTCAAATCCAAGTTATTCTTCAAGGCTGCTGTGATGAATACCCATATAGAACTTCCTGTTATCGGCAAAATAAAGCATCCTCAACGCTGGCTAATTGGGCTAGTGGCAGCTGGTATTTTGGTTGTTGGCGGCACTACAACTTATACTCTGGTAAATCGGGGAGCAAGTAGAGAAGATATTGCGGCACTTACTATTCCTGTAGAAGCAAAAGATGTCACCTTGCGGATTACTGCCAGTGGTAAGGTAGTGCCAGATCAAAGCGTGAATATTAGCCCGAAACAACCGGGTATTGTTGCAGAGTTAAAGGTTGAGCAAGGCGATCGCGTCCAGAAGGGGCAAATTCTTGCTGTCATGGATAGTGCAAATGTCAAGACCCAAATTCTGCAATATCAAGCCAGCTTACAACAAGCAAAAGCACAGTTAGCTGAAGCCCAAGCTGGGAGCCGCCCCCAAGAAATTGTTCAAGCTAAAGCGCGTTTAGCACAAGCTGAAGCCCAACTTGAAGAAGCTGTAGCTGGAACTCGTGTAGAAGAAATTGCTCAAGCAGAGGCAGACGTTAATAAATTTGAAGCACAATTGCAGCAAGCTCGTTCTCGTTTGGATTTAGCATCTCTACGAGTCAAGCGCAGAGAATATCCAGTTTCCCAAGGAGCAATATCTCGTGATTCCTTAGATGAAGCACTGGCTGAAGAACGAAACGCTAAAGATAACCTCGAACAAGCTCAAGCTAGTCTCCAATCTGCCAAACAACAACTTACAAAGCTACGCAATGGTTCTCGTTCCGAAGAAATTGATCGCCAAAAAGCTGTTGTTGCAGAAGCTAAAGCTGCATTAAAGTTGCTGGAAAACGGTACACGCCCAGAGGTAATTGCCCAACGTCAAGCAGCAGTAGCTGTTGCTGAGGCACAGTTAAAGTCGTCTCAGGTGAATTTACAAGATACTGTCATCCGCGCTCCTTTTACAGGAATTATCACCCAGAAATATGCTAACGACGGTGCTTATGTAGCGCCGACTACTTCTGCTTCTTCGAGTGCTTCGGCTACTTCCAGTTCTATTGTGGCTCTAGCCAAGGGTTTAGAAGTATTAGCACAAGTTCCGGAAGCCGATATTGGCAGAATTAAAGAAGGACAACAGGTAGAAATTGTTACCGATGCTTACCCCGATCAAGTATTTAAAGGTCGTGTGCGCCTGATTGCTCCCGAAGCTGTCAAGGAAGAAGGTGTAACATTATTCCAGATACGAGTAGCTATTGATACTGGACAAGAACAATTACGTTCTGGCTTAAATGTTGATTTGACTTTTTTAGGCGATCAAGTAGACGATGCGCTAGTAGTACCAACTGTGGCAATTGTGACCGAGAAAGGCGAAACCGGAGTACTTGTCCCAGATACTCAAAATAAACCTCTGTTCCGTTCAGTGACAGTGGGGGCGCAGGTCAAAGATCAAACTCAGATTGTGTCTGGTGTTAAAGAAGGCGATCGCGTATTCCTCAACCCACCCAAAGACTATAAACGCGAACAGCAAGCAAAAGAACAAAAATGAACCTAGCAGAAAGCATCAAAATGGCAGGAAAAACCCTGCTATCTAATAAATTACGTAGCACTCTCACCATGTTGGGTATTGTCATCGGTAATGCTTCGGTAATTGCCATGATTGGGATTGGTGAAGCTGGACAAAAATATGTCAATAAACAGTTAGAATCTTTGGGGCCAAATGTGCTGTTTGTGCTTCCTGGAAATCGGGAAACTCAGCGTATTTCTTTTGAAGTACCGAAAACTCTCGTTTTGGCTGATGCAGATGCGATCGCAACTCAAGTGCCAACTATAGCAGGAGTTGCACCAGAATTGAACAGAAGACAAGTGGTGACTTACCGTAACCGCAACACCAACGTCAATATTATTGGTACAACTCCTGGGTTTCCTGAAGTACGAGATTTTGAAACTGAGAAAGGACGCTTTTTCACTGAGGTAGACATCAAGCGCAACAACCAAGTTACTGTGTTGGGTGCTGATTTAGCAGAAAAACTATTTGGTAGTAGTAACCCCGTTGGCGCCCAACTGCGAATTAAAAATGCTAGTTTTCAAGTCATTGGAGTTTTAGAAGCAAAAGGTTCCAGCGTCGGTGCTGATTATGATGAAGCAGCCTTGATACCCTTGACAACAGCTGCAAACCGACTGGTAGGACGAAATTCTCCCTATGGTATTGGCTTAGATTACATTGTTGCTTCAGCTACTGATGGTCAGAGTGTAGACGCAGCAGAGTTTCAAATTACAAACTTGCTTCGCTTAAGACACAAAATTACCAGCGAAGACGATTTTACGATCCGCACTCAAAAAGATGCTTTGCAGACTGTTGGACAGATCACAGGTGCATTGACAATCATGCTAGCTGCGATCGCAGCCATTTCTCTAATTGTTGGCGGTATCGGTATCATGAATATCATGCTAGTCTCCGTCACCGAACGCACTCAAGAAATTGGACTGCGGAAAGCAATTGGTGCAACCCAGCAAGACATATTATTACAGTTCATCATTGAAGCCGTGATTCTTTCAGCAGCAGGTGGTTTAATTGGGACTGCGATCGGTGTCGGTGGTATTTTGTTAGTGGCAGCCTTAACACCATTAGATGCAGGAATTTCTGTTGTCGCCATTAGTCTGACAGTTGGTGTTTCTGGTGGTATAGGTTTATTCTTTGGCGTTGTTCCTGCTCGTCGCGCTGCTCAACTCGACCCAATTGTAGCGTTAAGAAGCGCCTAATTTTTTGAAAGGTTTGTAGTCAGCGCTAAAGCGCTGAAGCATTACTCAAGCGATCGCATTTTGTATTGAAATAAAAACAGCGCGATCGCATTGTAGATTTAGAGCTGGCTATGCAAAAATGTAATTTTTGCAACAACGGCAAAAGTGAAAACAGACAGTATTTTTTACCAACTATTTGCAGAATTTCCCAGTATTTTCTTTGAGTTGATTGGACGCTCTGCCAGCAATACACAGGGTTATCAGTTCCGTTCGGTGGAAATTAAACAAACCGCTTTTCGTATTGATGGTGTATTTTTACCATCAGAAGACAGTCCAGACAAAACAGTATATTTGTGTGAAGTACAGTTTCAAAAAGATCAATTTCTCTATCATCGGGTATTTGCCGAACTATTCCTATATTTAGACCAAAATCCATCTACCTACGATTGGTATGCTGTGATTATTTACCCTAAACGGAGCCTGGAACCAGATGAAACTAAGCTTCATGACGTTTTGCTAGAAAGTTTTAAAGTGCAGCGCGTTTATCTTGATGAACTCGAATCCTCAGCAAACAAGTCTTTGGGTATTGGCGTTGTTAAGTTAGTAGTAGAACCAGAAGAAAATGCCGCTAACTATGCTAAAGAACTTATTGCACAAGCAAGACAAGAGAAAGCAGATCGTTTATCTGCAAGAGCGATAATAGATTTAATCGAGACGATCATAGTGTACAAATTTCCACAATTAAGCCGCCAAGAGGTCGAAGATATGCTGAAATTGAGCGAACTAAAACAAACTAGAGTTTACCAAGAAGCTTTGGAAGAAGGACGCGAAGAAGGACGCGAAGAAGGACTACAACAAGGACTACAACAAGGTAAGTTAGCTGCTGTTCCGCTATTGCTAAAAGCGGGAGTGAGTGTAGAAGAAATAGCTCAACAGTTGGAAGTTGAGATTGAAGCAGTTAGGAAAATAGCACAACAGCAGTCTTAAAATTGAGCCTAATTACTTAGCAGTGAGGAATATGATTAAATTTAGCTATCTAAAGCACACCAGAGTTTACCAAGAAGCATTAGAAGAAGGACGACAACAAGGACGACAAGAAGCATTAGAAGAAGAACTACAACAAGGACGAGTAGAAGGTATAAGAGAAGGTAAATTAGAGGTTGTTCCGATACTTTTGAAAGCGGGAGTGAGTGTAGAAGAAATAGCTCAACACTTAGAGCTTGAGATTGAGGCGGTTAGGCAAATAGCACAGCAACAGTGTTGAGTGCAAGCGATCGCATTGTATGTTGAATTTGAGTAGTGCGATCGCCTCTTTAACACCATCATCCAACCTCAGAGGTTCCCTTTTCAAGCTTTGAGCTTCATTATCCGAGTTCAGAACATGAAATTTCTCACTTGGAACGAAAACTTTTTCGCTTGGAACAAGAACTTTCTCACTTGGAACGAGAACTTTCTCACTTGGAACAAGAACTTTCTCACTTGGAACAAGAAACTTTGAGTTCAAAGCTTCAACGTTCTAGTTCTTAGCTTCAATGATGAAGCTAAGAACTAGAAACTTATATAAAATCTGTTTACTCTTGTCCCACCCAAAGAATAGCTAAACGTCAGTTTTTGCTATTACCAGGTGCGGGTATTTGGATTGATTTTTTATTCCTGCTGTTGAGAAGTCGGGAATCTTGTCTCTCACGAATAATTTAGGAATGCTATAGAAATACGAAGTAGTCAGGTAAGGAGATGAGTAGAGATAATAAACATAGGAGGACAAATGACAAATGACAAATCACAAATCATCAATCATTGAACTAGAAAATATCTTTAAAATCTACGGCAGTGGTGAAACTGAAGTCAAAGCACTTAACGATGTAAATTTAGTGATCGACAAGGGCGAATATTGTTCAATTATGGGGCCATCTGGTTCTGGGAAATCCACAGCAATGAATATTATTGGCTGTTTGGATCGCCCCACATCTGGACATTACTATTTAGATAACCTCGATGTCGCACAAATGGATGATACCGAACTCGCCCACATTCGCAATAAAAAAATTGGCTTTGTCTTTCAGCAATTCCATCTTTTGTCTCAGCTATCAGCACTAGAAAATGTGATGTTGCCGATGGTGTATGCTAGTGTGGACTCTGAGGAAAGACGCGATCGCGCCGCCGAAGCATTGAAGCGCGTTGGTTTGGAAAACCGTATCAACAACAAACCGAATCAATTATCTGGGGGACAACAACAAAGGGTAGCGATCGCCCGTGCTATTGTCAATCGTCCAGTGTTACTCCTCGCAGACGAACCCACTGGTGCGCTTGATTCTCGTACAACCCAAGAAGTATTGGATATTTTTACCGAACTCAATAGTACTGGGATTACTGTCGTGATGGTAACTCATGAACCAGATGTTGCTCGCCAAACTCAACGTATCGTGTGGTTTCGTGATGGACAAGTGGTACATTCCCACCTCACCCCCGCTGACTTGACTCACATGGCAGTATCATGATTTTTAGTTAGTAGTTAGTCGATAGTGGTAAACAATAACTGTGTAAATCTGGAAAATGAAAATTTCTTGGTGTCTTAGTGTCTTGGTGTTTAAATAATTATTTTTTCACCACAAAGGCACATAGACGCGTAGACTGACGAAGTCCGGCTTCTCGTAAAGTAAGCGGCTTTCCGTAAGGGTAGACACAAAGAGCAAATATAGCTTCTTAACTGAGATAATAGTTCTTTTTCTATCCACCTTGAAAGGGCGACACTAACTACTAACCACTATCTAAATTTCCAAATACATTTATTTATCTATCTTTCAATAGAGGAGAAATATCTATCTACAGATATCAAAGTTTGATTAGTTCACTTTGATAGAATCTCAACATAAACAAAAAATTATCAGAGGGGATTCTTATGTCTGAAGAAATTAAACCAAATGTTGAGCAAGCTTCTACTGAAGATGCAAGATTAGTTGCTGAAGAAATTGCCAGTGGTGAAGCTAAAGCGCCTAGTGTTGATATGGACAAAGATTATCAAGCAGCACAACAATTTAGTGTAGGCAAAGGTGAAAAAGCAGCCCAAGACGCCACTGCGCCAGAATATCAAATGCCTGAATCAGAAGAGAAAAAAACAGAAGCAAAATCAACAGCTAATCCTGATGACTATAAAGCAATGGCAGAAGAAATTAGACCTAAGCAATAGTCATTAGTACAGACGCGATTATACTCTTACCTTGAAGCCGCTCTTACGAGCGTCTACGCGTCTGTCATTAGTCAGTTGTGGGAATAATTTTGACCATTGACAATTGACCCTTGACTCTTAATATTTAACTATTATTTACCACCTCTAGTAACTCACTAGGGTGGTGAATCAAATAATTGGGTTTTTGTTTAGCTAAAACTTCTGGAGAATTAAAACCCCAAGTTACTGCTACTACTTTAATATTGGATTTTTTAGAAGCTTCGATATCTCTGGTTTCATCTCCAACATAAATGACTTCTTCGACTTTGAGTTGTTTTTGTCTTAGCACATTATTAATAATTGTTGTCTTTCCAAAAATAGTTACACCTGAATAAATAAATTCAAATAAATTATCTAATTCATTAATTTTCAAGAATTCTGTGACATTGTCTTTAGAATTAGAGGTGATAATTCCTAAATGATGACCTGCATTTTTCAGGTCTATTAAGGCTTCTTTCATGCCTGCGATTGGTTTGAGTTCTGGGATTTTACTTTTTAATTCACCTTTAACTTTTTTCACTAAAAAAGGTATTCTGAATACAGAAATACCTGAGTAATTGATGATTTCTCTAGAAGTTAAATTTCTCAACAAAGCTAGTTCTTCTGGAGCAATTTGCACATAACCAAACTCTTTAGCTAAACGGTTGGCTATACTTACAAGTGCGTCTACTGTATCAGCGATTGTGCCATCAAAATCAAAAATAATTACTTTTTGGGTCATTCTTGTGCCTGTTGGAATGCGTTTAGATTAGCACGGGCATTCCGTCGTAACATTTCTGGCTTAACTCGCCGTAATGCCGATGCTGGAAATCGTTCATCCCACTCATAATCTGAGATTTGGGCTAATTCTATCAGCTTGGGCGCAATATTCCCAGGATATGGCTGAAATTCTTCCACGTCAGTTGGACTAGCAAAACGCTGATTCCAAGGACAAACATCTTGGCAAATATCACAACCAGCAACCCAACCTTGTAAATTGGATGCGATCGCCTCTGGTAATTTTTCCTGGCGATTTTCAATTGTATGATAAGCAATGCAGCGATTAGCGTCCACTACGAACGGACTAGTTATAGCATCTGTAGGACAAGCCTCTAGGCAGCGAGTACAATTTCCACAATGTTGTGTATGGGGTTTATCTGGATCTAATTCCAAGTTTGTTAGCACTTCTCCCAAGAACACCCAAGAGCCATATTCCCGTGTAATCACATTACCATTTTTGGCAATCCAACCGATTCCGGCTTTTTGCGCCCAGACTTTATCTTGCACTGGTCCTGTGTCTGCATAATACCGTACTTGGATATTTTCACCTTGTCCCTGCAACCAATGAGAGAGTGCTTTCAATTTTTTATCCATGACTTTGTGATAATCTCGCCCCCAAGCGTAACGAGAAATTTTGGCGTACTCTTCACCTCTAGGACGTTGATGGGGGGTGTAATAGTTAAGTGCTACACAAATTAGCGATCGCACTTCACTCATTAGTAATCTAATATCTTGACGCTTGGGAGAAGTCATCCATTCCATGTCGGCATGATAACCAAGCCCGATCCATGCTCGCAACTGCTGCATCTGTGTATCATCTGTCCCATCAACAGCAGTTATTCCTACTTTGTGGAATCCTAACTCAACAGCTTTTTGTTTAACTTCAGCACTGTTTGTTCCTGGCAATTGATTCATTTATCTTATCTAAAAGTTGCCGTACCTACGGCGTGTTTATTCTACACTATCCAGTCAATGCATACATTTGCTATTTTTTAGGCATGGTATTTGTAAATTTTATTTGCAATTTGTAAATAAATGATGCAACATGTATATCAAGAGCAAAACAATGCACTTAACAATTCCCAACGTATTGAACCATTGACTAAGGTGCGATCATGACATTTACTACTGATTCAGCACAAAGCCGCTTTTCCAAAACTTTCAACTATAGTAACCAAATAGGTGATGCTGTTGCATCGACTGTGGCTGTATTTACAAAACTGAGTGTAGACGACCAATTGGCTGTACTTTGGTACGCTTACACTGAAATGGGACGTTCGATTACTCCAGCAGCTACAGGTGCTGCTCGTTTACAATTAGCCGAAGGTTTGCTAAATCAAATTAAGCAGATGAATCATGCAGAACAGTTACAGGTAATGCGTGACCTGGCTGGTAAGAAAAATACCCAGTTCTGCCGCTCCTATGGTATCCTCAGTGCTAATACCAAGCTAGCTTTCTGGTACGAACTATCAGAACTGATGGTTAAAGGCTTCGTTGTTCCTATGCCATCTAATTATCAGCTTTCTCGTGATGGTGTACAGGTATTTGAAACACTTAAAGAACTCGATTTTGGTCAACAAATCACCGTGCTTCGCAAAGTTGTAACTGAAATGGGTGTTGACCCTCTGGCTGACTAAATATATAAAGGCAGGAGTCAAGAACAAGCAAAATTTTTTACGCACTTTGTACACACTTCATTGTAGATACCTAAAGTGTTGCGAAATCCTGCCTCAATTAATTTGTGATCTCTCTCCCCATTGTCCCTTATTTCCCAATACGGTTCAGTTAAGGCTAAAAACTAAAACTAGCGTAGGTTGGGGAGCCAGTGCGTTGCGGGGGTCCCAAGAGTTGTAGCACCTGGCGTTTGAGGAACGTAGACGCGCCCTGCGCGGCTGATCGCAGAGTAACCCA
>NZ_JBHFLM010000012.1:0-13708 GCF_041928655.1 Pelatocladus sp. BLCC-F211
GAATGCATATGCAGTAAGTGGACACAAAAGCCTGAAAGAATTTTTCCAACTAGCTGTTCTTACTCCCTCATCGGAAACCGCCGCCTCACCATCGGGTGTATAAACTACCCCACCCGACATCGCCAGCAGAAGAGGCAGGGGAGGGGCAGGGAGAGGAAATCCCTCTGCACCTCCGCCTCTACTGACGCGCCCAAGTAAACCACTGACTGACATCGGATGTCACCGTGTTTTTCCCCTTAGCCCCAAAGAATGCAACTGTTGATAAATAGACCAGTGGGATTGTCACACCAGCCCTGTTGCAGCGCTTGTTTCACTCGTGCGATCGCTCCCTGTACATTACCCCAATACTTCTTCACCACATCTAAACACGGCTGTGTATTAATCCACAATCTTTGTAACTTGTTGGGGTAGTGTTACGGAAGCTGCCGCCAGGGGCAAACTAAACTGTCTAGTTTAAAATCGAGGAATTTTTCTGGTACGAACACTTGAAAAAAGTACCGAATTTACAATTGGAGTTGGTACTTTGACCAATTTGAACCCGGAATGCTTGGTTAGCAGAAGCAATAAAAGCCCATTAGCCAGGGGAAATTTCCGACTCTACTTATTAGCGGAACTTCAAGTATGATTGAAGCGATCGCCTACATCAAAGCGTAGTTGATTGCTATCTCAAGATATCATAAAATCCTGAAACGCTTATTGTGTAAGCCTTATAGAATAATTAGCTTCCAAGCATGTCAATCAGATTCGCCTCTTGTCAGATAAACTGAACTGTTTAGTTTGCCCCTGGCCGCAGCTTCCGTAACACTAACCCAATTAAAGCTTCTACTCTCAAGTGGTGGGGGAACGAGGCGAATAAAAAAGAATGGGGCAGGCTTAATAGACCCTGCCATAAACAAGCGGGCTTTTCGACTATACCCAGAAGCCTGCCCCATTCTTCCAAGCCAAATGCGGTAAGCGTCGATGGCAGATTGAGGGATGGTTTAAAACTGCAAAGCATCGCTTTGGCTTACATCGCTTTGGGCAAGGGACTCTTCTTGGAATGTATCGCTGGCTTATCCTTTCGCTAACTGCTTACCTAATTGCTCATTGGACTTATCTCCATATGCCGAGAGGCGATCGCGCTTGTTTCGTCGCTCGAAAATTGTATGAGTATTATTTGGGGTACTGGTGCATTTGTGTAGGGTGTGATCGCTTCTGCTGGACTACCACCAAAAACAAAAGCGATCGCAGGGAGAATCCACCTGAGAGGTACTGCCCCTCTTATGTCTGTGTTATCAGCACAGTGCCTCACTTTTCGGCTTCAGGTGGAAGGCGGAAGATGGAGGAATCGAACCCCTACAGTAGTTATCTGTACCCCGGTTTTCAAGACCGGTTGCCGACCATTTAGCGGCATCTTCCATATAAGGGGTGTCTGGCGGGGCTTGAACCCGCTATGACTGGTTCCACAAACCAGTGCCGCGACCGCTTTGGCTTCAAACACCACAGTGGAATCAAGGGGATTTGAACCCCTAACCTCCTGTGTGCAAGACAGGCGCTCTGCCAGTTAGAGCTATGACCCCATACAGCAGGAGTGAAGGGACTCGAACCCCTACAAATCGATTTAGAAGATCGATGCCCATCCATTAGGCGACACTCCCATAAATTGATAGCCCTGGCAGGGATTGAACCCGCGACTTCCTCTTTGTAAGAGAGGCACTCTCCAAACTGAGTTACAGGGCTAAGAAAGCGATTGACGAGATTTGAACTCGTACCTAGAGTTTGGAAGACTCAAATGCTGCCATTACACCACAATCGCATTAAAGCTGATGATAGGAATTGAACCTACAACCTACTGTTTACAAGACAGTTGATCTGCCATGTTGAGCTACACCAGCACTAGATTTTGGTGACGGGGGCAGGAGTTGCACCTGCTGATGTGAGGCTTATGAGACCTCCAAGCCACTCTTGCTCCATCCCCGCGATGTCACCAAATACCCCTGACAGGAGTCGAACCTGCAACAAACCCGGTTTAAGCGGGCTACGTCTGCCAATTGCGTCACAGGGGTTTGATTTGGTGGGCTGTGTAGGGCTTGAACCTACGCACTTCTGCTTAAGAGGCAGCTGCTCTGCCAACTGAGCTAACAGCCCAAGGTGGGTCGCCCAGGGGTTGAACCTGGATAAGTCCGCTTAAAAGGCGGCTGCATATCCGCTCTGCCAACGACCCAAGTTAGTACCCTTGGTGGGAGTTGAACCCACAAAATCTGGTTTCTAAGACCAGCACGTTTGCCAGTTTCGTCACAAGGGCAAATGGTCGGGATGGTAGGATTTGAACCTACGGCTCCTTGTCCCCAAAACAAGGCTTCTAGACCACTGAATTACATCCCGATATCTGGTACTCCTGACGGGAGTCGAACCCGTACACAGACTGTTTTTGAGACAGCCGCCTCTTCCAATTGGGCTACAGGAGTATAGGCTGGGAAGGAAGGAATCGAACCTTCAAACTTCGCATTCAAAGTACGACGGCTTTGCCTGTTTGCCTACTTCCCAATAATTGGCTGCCGAGGTAGGGTTTGAACCTACAAACTCCTGTTTCAGAGACAGGTGACTTTCCAAGTCGTCCACTCGGCAATGAATGGCTGCCCCAGTAGGACTTGAACCTACAACCCCCGCGTTAACAGCGCGTTGCTCTGCCATTGAGCTATAGGGCAATGTGCCAGTCCCCCAGATCCGGCTTGAACGGATGACCTCCTGTTCTTCAAACAGGCACTCTACCAACTGAGTTACCAGGGGATAAGGCGAGGACGGAAGGAATTGAACCCTCATCATCAGGGTCGAAACCTGGTATGTTCTCCGTTACACCACGTCCTCATAAGGCGGAGAGAGAGGGAGTTGAACCCACAGTGAGACGCTGAATCCCACGACTGTTTAGCAAACAGCTTGCTCTGCCAATAGCAATCTCTCCAGAATGGGTCGGGCTGGAATTGAACCAGCAAAACTGAACGCGGCGGTTTTACAGACCGTTACCTACACCAATAGGTGAGCCGACCCATAAGGCAGTGCTGACGGGAATTGAACCCGCAATCTCCTGCTTGAAAGACAGGTGGCTTTACCAATTTGCCTACAGCACCATGTATGCCATGTAAGTTGAAAAAGCTGTTGATTCATAAACAGGAATCGAACCTGCTAACGACTGTTTAAGAGACAGTTGCCTTACCATTAGGCGAGTATGTAAGCTTTTTCGGTTAGGACACGGCAACGCACAGACAAGGATTTGAACCCAGAACAACAGTTTTGGAGACTGTGGTGTTGCCATTACACCATCTGTGCATTTGGTCGCAGCGATGGGAGTTGAACCCACATAAACCAAGTTATGAAGCTCAAGGCTTTGCCGTAAATCGCTACACTGCAATGCTTGGAGTCCAGGGCGAGACTTGTTCGCGTAAGCGTTCCCGAAGGGTACTCGCACAGTCGGTTTTGCAGACCAATACCCTGCCATTAGGCGACCTGGACACATTTAGAAGCCTTGACGGAAGTTACACCCGCTTCTCTCTGACTGAGGATGAAAGCGACTTGTCTCTTTGTCCACAAGGCTACTAGGCGGGGATGATGGGATTTGAACCCACGGCTTCCTGTTCGACAGACAGGCACTCTTAACCAACTGAGTTACACCCCCACATTGAGTGGCAATTATTCAGTTTTCATGGTTCTG
This sequence comes from Pelatocladus sp. BLCC-F211, assembly GCF_041928655.1. Lineage (NCBI taxonomy): Bacteria > Bacillati > Cyanobacteriota > Cyanophyceae > Nostocales > Hapalosiphonaceae > Pelatocladus > Pelatocladus sp. BLCC-F211. The sequence goes on from NZ_JBHFLM010000012.1 coordinate 3,689, forward strand.
ATAGTGTTTGCTCTGTGCCTTTTTGAGAGGCTTGATTACTTCACTACATTTATGCTACAGAAATACTACAAAGGTGTCAAGGGTGTACTACAAATTTTTTTTTAGAGGTGAGAGGGCAGGATTATTTAATGGCTGTATTGCCCTCTCTAACTAGGATGGAAGTCAATTACTCACCTTCACTTAGGCGTTGTGCGCTCCAGAATTGCTCTGCAAATGCAACTGCTGGGTGAATTGGGGCTTTGGGCTTGTGTTTAAGTACCATTCCAGCTTCATGCGGTAAGCGATCGCTCTTGATTGAATTACACTTGGAACACGCTGTTACAACGTTGTCCCAACTGTGTTGTCCGCCTTTGGAGCGGGGAATCACATGGTCAAGTGTGAGATGCTTAGTGCTACCGCAGTATTGGCAGGTATGACTATCACGCTTTAACACTTCACGCCGATTGACTGGAGGGACTTTCCAATGCCGTTCGGGATTGCCAACTATGAGACGAATGTGTTCGCTTACTTGTAGTACGATGCTGGGTGAGCGGACTTCCCAAAGCTTCGTGCTGCTGAAATCCAACGACTCTGCCTGACCCGTGACTAACAGCACGACGGCGCGTTTGATGTTGATCCGTGCCAGTGGTAGGTAGTTCTTAGAGAACACTACAACTGAATTTTGTAATATGTGTGGTTGCTGACTTGGTGGTTGAGCTTCCATAAGTTGATTTACTCCTCAAAAAATAACCCCCGCTCCTGATGACCAGAGGCGGGGGTCTTAAGTTGGTACTTTTTGACCTATGTCGGTGCTGTAAGACACTTGCACCTCCCGCTCCCAATAAATTGATCCCGATTCAGCCATGTGGCGAATTTACCGCCCAATAACAGATACACTCCCTCAAACGCAAACAGCGCGATTACTCTGCCTGAACCCTGGCTGGGTTGGCAATGGATCGCGCTACTAATGGTTGAAGAAAATCTGCGTATCATTGAAAGTTTGTAGTATTTGTAATGAAACTAATATTACATATGTAATATGTATTTGTCTACTGTGCAGTTTTGGGGGATGAGCGATGCTCCGTAGGAGCCGCGAAGCGAACGCACCCAACAAAAAACCCCGGTGTTAAGTACCGAGGCAAAGCAGAGATATAGCGATAAGTTGAAAATCTTAGCTAACACTAAAACCAACCAAAACTAGAGTAGTGACAATTAAACTAGCAAAAACAGCTTGGATAACGTATTTACGCTGTTCCCAAATTGCAGGGTACTCAGCATAGTACATCTTGGGTTCAGCTGCGTAGTTATTTAAAATGCCTCTTTCATCGGTGGTAGTATACATAGTCTTTTCCTCTATTTGTTATCTTATGTAAATAAATATAACAATATTGTTACAATAGGTCAACAGGACTTGACAACAAAGGGCTGATACCCATGATAAGAGGTGCTTATCAGGAAAGAGGGCGATCGCTTTGGATAATTGCGATCGCTTCCGCGTACCGGAGGTTTATCGCACTGGTTTCAACCTACTCGTAATTCCTAAGCCGTCGTAATTCCCAAGGCAATGACCGTTGGCAAGAGCGCAGAATTGATTGATAAGCCTCTGGTGACAGCCAAGACCCGTCCTCTAGTTGCTGATAGCCTTCTGGTACTTCTTCTGGTGGCGTAGAAGCGCTTAGTGTCCAGGGGCGTTTAGGTTTTGCGGGTGGTAGAGCATCAAGACGCTGCTCGATTTGTTCGAGGCGTTGGCTGATGGGGGTCAGCGCTTGTTCAATAGCGGCGGTGATGGTGGCAGATAATTCTTCTTTAGTTATCGCTCCATGAGAAGTTATGTTTTTTGGGCTATACCCAGTTTGCGACCAAATAAAGACCCTTAACCCCGCCTTGGCAATCATGCGATAATTGTTGATTGCTATTTGTTTACCTTTATACTTACGGGCTGACAGTGCGTAATATTCCAGAACTGCATGGCATACCTCATCAATAATAAATGCCGCGCCAGATGGGTCATTCGTGAACAGCCTCCAATCATTACCAACAAATGATTTCAGGCATTCAGGAACTTCATTCGTGAACGGGTCAGAATCGCTGATTTGATTTAACAGTTGTGTAATTGCCGATTTACTTGTCCCGCAAAATTGAGATAAAGCTGTTACTGTCATCCCACTTACTCCATCGACATCGCGGGTACAGTAACTTTGGTCATCCTTGATGTTAGATACCAAAATCTGGTCATTTATATGTGTCATCATTAAATAAACCTTTTACTACAGGTTTGACGAAAGGTGATCGCTCATCCGCCAAGACACGCGATCGCCTTTGTTATGAACTTAATTATAGTGTGTAGATGTGTATATATGTATTTACGTAGTCTAATAGATTTGTAAAGTGTTGAGGTGTTGATGTGTGTATGTAATGCCAAGACCAAAACGAGCAGAAAAAGACAAATACGGCGAGACAAAGCAGCGGTATCAGATTATGTTGACTGAAACTGCTTCAACTGAGCTTGACAACGTAGCTGAGGAGTTGGGGATAACTAGATCAGAGTTGGTTGAGAAGGTGATTAGGCAAGGGCTACTTAGAAAAGTCAAACTAGACCTCGATGAGATGATTGATGATTAACGTGATTTCTGAAGCGACAAAGAAGCTCGCGCACTCAATCAACCTTCTCAATTTTCCGAAATCGCCCAGCGCAGCGCTGTAGTCACTATTAGACAAGCAACTTATAACTAATCTCTATAAATAAACCACGGGGATATACCCCAACTAAAGCCCGGTCACAACGACTGGGTTTTTGAGTTTAACTGTTAGACCATACGCGGAACTTTAGGGTAGGGCGGCCACACATATTAAATCAACAGACTTCAGGAGATTCTAACAGAGGGCAATCAGGTTTTCCACAGAATTATTAGATGGGTTTCTGTCCCAATGATGGGTTTGTAGTGTGCGTTTCATCCTTTCGGAGCGGGTCAGTTTAGAAATATCTTCACCTGGAGCAATGCACTTTAACCCGCATTTTTGACAGCACCACTTAGCCTCTTGTTTAACTGAAGCAGCAAGGTCTGACCAATTATCTGGGTACAGAGAATGGGTGAAGGTCACTTCTTGTAATTAAACTGCGGCTTGACTAATTGTAATGCTTCTAGCAGTACAAAAGCTTAACCGAATTCATACAAGCGATCGCATTTTAATCAATGACCTGTCTTCTGGCGGACTTAATCTGTCCTCGTTTAGTTTTGGAGTCAAGACGTTTTTTTTGGGAGCTGCGAGTAGGTTTAGTAGATTTGCGTTTTCTCTTCAGTACGACTGCACTTTTAATAAGTTCTTTGAGTCGTTCTAAAGCCTCTTCCCGGTTCTGCTCTTGGCTGCGGTGTTCTTGGGCTTTGATGACAATTACTCCCTCTTGGGTAATGCGTCTGTCGTTTAGCTTCAAAAGCTGCTCTTTATAGAAAGCGGGTAATGATGAAGCTTCAATGTCAAAGCGTAAGTGGATGGCGGTAGCAACCTTGTTGACGTTTTGACCACCTGCTCCTTGTGAGCGAATCGCGCTAATTTCGATTTCGCTATTGGCACTTTTGCCGTGTAGCCACAAATCAACGAGTTCGGTATTAGTGAGTGTCGTTGGAGTATTCAACATTGGTGATTCTTATGTTGAATGCTTCTTCATTAAACCGCACTGCGGGGACTTTTAATTAATCATTAGTAGTTAATAATAGTTAGTTGCAACCGACGCGGCGAACATTCCCTACGTCGTGCTGTCCAGGCGTTAAGTATCCCTGGTTCGAGGAGAAAGAAGTAGCGATCACCTTGATTAGACCTGCTGAACTAGAACAGCGATCGCGCTTTGCGGAATTTTGGTTGCAATGGCTGAAAAGCTTGTTTTACCCAGATTATGGAAAATACCAAAATTGGAGAATTAACCTGCGGAATGTAGGATTCAAATTTTGGGGGAACTTGGTTTAGTCCTCACGCCTTAACAGTTTAATGCCAATTATTGCATGTTTAAAATTTGATAATAAGTTAGAAAAATTAATTTTTTACTTTTTCTGCCTAATTATAATTCTGGTATTACATCAGTTAAATGAGTTGGAGTTGAAGATAACTCTCGTCCTATAGATACTTGTAGAATTAACCAAATTTCAAGTTATATGAAAAAATTTTTACTCTTGATAGTAACACTATCTATTATATGTAATATTGCTTTTCAACTTCCTGTTTTCGCACAGACAAATAAGACTGATTCAAAAGAAACATCTTCTACAGGTGGAATACCAGGTTTAATAGGTGGTGCTATAAGTGGTTTAATAACTGGTTTAATAACTTCCTGGTTATCATATTCTTACCGAATAAAAGAATTAGAAAAACAGTTTCAATTCAAAGAAGAAGAAGAAAGGAGAAAAGAAATAGCTCAATTAAAAAGAGATTATTTAAACCCTCTAAAACTTTCTGCTGAGGAGGTACTTGAACGTCTTGATTGGATTATCCAAGGATTCCTTAATCTTGATCCAAATCAGTCATACAATCAACAAGACCAAAATGTTATTCAAATATTGAAGAATTTTGAGGAATATAGACCCTATAGGCAAGATGAAGAAGAAAAAAATAATAAACTAGCTATAGCACCAAAAGAATTTCACAAGTTAATAGAGTTTGAATGGGCGATTAAATATGCTAAAGATCATGTGACAGAAGACTATATAGAAGAATGGAAAAACTATGTAAATAAATGTAATGGTGGCATACACTACTTTGCTTTTTCCAGTTTATATTTAATGGTCTGCTATATATCATATGCTAATAAAATGCGCGATGGGATGCCTTTTACTGTGCAGGCTTATGAATATAATAGTTATATTAATACATTAATTCAAAAAATTAATAAACTTAGAGAAGTACTTGGAGTAGAATACGGAATTTGGACAGAAGTTCAAGATTCCATCGGCGAAGTTGCAATTCAAACTGGCGGCAAAGTAATAAATTATAAAGAATTTTACACGAATTTAAGAGAAGATAAAAATAAGGCTGTTTTTCTGAGATTATGCAATTATTATTGGGAAATAGACCAAAAAATCGAAAATATTCTTGATATAAGACACAAATTAAATGAACTTGTCAATCACTTAAATTCTGAAGAAAACCATCTTAACAAAGAATTGTTTACTTCTACAAAAAAATCCTCAAATGTCAATTAGCAGACATTTGAGGATTTAAGGTGCGATCGCTCATTTAACTGGGTGATAGAGCTTATCTTTCTCATTGAACCGCCACGCATATTGACTGGGGTCACGGTCTTTACACCACAGTTCAAAATCTTTCTGACTTAAGGTTGCATGTTTTTCTTGGAGCGTTGAGACTGTGGTATTAAGTCGCATAGCTAGTTTTTCTGACTCAAAGGGTTGGGGTTGTGGTGGTGCTGAGTTGTACTGATAGGGGTAGCCGCTTGATTTATAACGCGACCTTGATGCATTGACCAAGGATTGCATTTGCATTAATGCTCCTTCAAACCGAGCGAGTTTGTTAGATAATTCTTCGAGTTTTGATTCAACCAGAGTTAACCTGGCTTCTTGGTGGGCATTGTTGCTTGAGCTAATACTTTCTTGGAAACGAAAAAATTCTTCTTCCAGTTGATACAAGCGAATTTCTACACTCACTTCTGTACCTGGTACATCCCCCAAGATGTGATGCAGCCCTTGAATAACTAAATCTGTGGCTGTGGTCTTGCGTTCCCTGGCAGCTTTGCGTAGGGCTGCGGCTAAGGGTTTGGGCAGTTTGAAGTTGATTGATTCGCGTTCAGTTGGGGTCATTTCTACACTCGCTTCTGTACCAAGTGTAGAAATTGTACAGCTGGGTGTGGTGTGCGATCTCGCCCTTTTTCTGTGACAACAAAGTAGTGCAGCGCTTTTATCTGTAGAGCGATCGCGTAGCGTGCCGGATGGCATATCGCACCTACAACCCATATACTTTGTAATAATTTTGCAATACTTGCTTTCTTATTTATACTGCGTGGTGGTATTTGATATAAGGGCGAGTTCCCACCATAGCTGCTAAAAGGAGAGTTAGACAAAGTTGCTTTCATATAAGTTCATGTTTCTGATTGGTCGGGCGCGGGTATTAGTTGCTACTGCGGTTCTAGTTGCATCGCTGATTGGGTGTACACCAACCCAGATAGCAACCGCTCAAGAACCAACAACTACACAAAAACCGCAGTCAACACCAACGCTCACAACACCAACTAGATCCCCAACAAGCGTTCATTTGCTTCTAGGCAATCCCAGTGGTGCAACAGCAAGTGTTGACAATCCCGACAATTATTTGATGATTAAGCCTCAGTATGCGCTGTCCTACAACAACAGCAAGGGTACTCCCAATTGGGTAAGCTGGCAACTTAACCAGTCATGGTTCGGAACTGCTGACCGCCAAAATAACTTTAGACCCGATAGCACTTTACCTGCTAACTTTTTGCGGGTAACTCCCACTATGTATTCTGGCTCAGGGTACGACAAGGGTCATGTTGCCCCCTCGGCAGATCGTACCAAAACAGTTGAGGATAATAGTTCAACTTTCCTCATGACCAACATGATGCCGCAGACCCCAGACAATAACCGCAACACTTGGGGGAATTTAGAAGATTATTGCCGAGAACTAGTGGCGCAGGGAAAAGAGCTTTATATTGTAGCTGGTCCGGATGGCACTCAAGGTCAACCACTCAAAGGTAAAGTCACGATTCCCGCATCAACTTGGAAGGTGATTGTAGTTTTAGACCGCCCTGGTGCTGAACTTAAAGATATTACTGCTAATACTCGTGTCATTGCGGTGAATATCCCCAACGAGCAGCAACTAGATAATAATTGGAGTACTTATAAAGTCAGTGTGGACGAATTAGAAAAACTGACAGGTTACGATTTTATTTCTAATGTTTCTCCAAACATTCAAGAAAGTATTGAGTCAAAAGTTGATGATGTAGTGGTCAGTCCACCACGCCCAAGAGTGACACCTACACCTATTAATACATTTGTGCCAAATGAGACTAAGCCTAAGACATCCAAGCAGACTAAGGTGGTAGAACCAAATCAATCACAGTCTCAGGGAAATTGTGACCCAGCGTACCCAGATGTGTGCATTCCACCGCCGCCACCAGATTTAAATTGCAAAGACATTTCCGAAAGAAGCTTTAAAGTCCTGCCAAGTGACCCTCATAACTTTGATGGCAAAGATAAAGACGGCATTGGGTGTGAGAGCTAATTATTTTTAGGTTTCGACAACCTTAGTAGAAAGTCCTGCTAAATTTCCTTCTGTAGTTTCACCAACAATGTAAACATCAATTTCAATTTCCCCCACGCGATATAGGGGATACTCAGACTCACTCATCATGAGTAAACCGTCGGATGCTGCTTTTAACTGGTCAACAATTTGGGTGTCTGTCACGGCTAGTTTGATGATAGGCGATCTATGAGTGATTATCCTCTAGAACTTATGCCAGAGCGATCGCACTGGTAATGTTTTAATCAATAATCGCGCTTATTACTCACGCTTGGACTCAAACCCGCCTGAATCAACCTAGACGCAAGCTGAGTGTAGCGTTGTTGTTTGTTTACTGAACGCACAGCCATACCAATGGCTTTTTTTGAGCCAATGACAATAGCTAACTTCTTAGCACGAGTTAACCCAGTGTAAAGTAAGTTACGACTAAGCATCATGTAATGTTGGGTGTACATAGGAAGTAACACAACGGGGTACTCGGAGCCTTGGGACTTGTGTATGGTGACAGACCACGCCAGAGCAATTTCATTTAAGTCTGCATAGTCGTAGTTGACTTCCCGTTCTGCGTACTGTACTGTAACTTCTTGTTCTTCAGTGTCAATGTTAGTAATAAACCCCACATCACCATTAAACACCTCCCGGTTGTAATCATTGGTTTGTTGAATCACGCGATCGCCTACTCGCAGCGTACTACCACCCCTAGTAATTTCCACTTTTTCGGGGCTGGGTGGATTAATTAACTGTTGCAGTACGTTATTTAGGTTGCGAGTACCGACCAATCCCCGGCTCATGGGAGAAAGCACCTGCACATCGGTAATCGGGTTAAAACCAAGAGTCGGAATTAACCCATCAATTAATTCACAAATCGCTTGTACTCCGTGTTCTGGTTGATGTCCGCCACCATGCCAAAGACAATCGGTTTGGGGAGTATCGGAAATTGGTTCAATTGTTGGATATTGACCGCGATTGATTTGGTGGGCGGCAGTGATAATTCTACTACTTTGCGCTTGACGAAAAACTTGAGTGAGGCGTACAACGTTTACTTTACCCGAATTAATACTATCAGCAAGTACATTTCCTGGCCCTACAGATGGCAGTTGGTCAATGTCTCCTACTAGTAAGAGTTGGGCATTTTCTGACACTGCATTCACCAACGAATGCGCCAGAAATAAATCAAGCATACTGGCTTCATCAATGATAATTGCACTGTGCGGTAAGGGATTGGTGCTAGAGCGTTTAAAACTGCGAGTCCTGGGGTCAAATTCCAATAGCCGATGTATGGTTTTTGCTTCTAATCCCGTCATTTCACTTAGTCTTTGTGCCGCTCGTCCTGTGGGTGCAGCTAGGGCGATTGATTTACCCATTGCTTTCCACAATGAAGTAATAGTGCGGACACAGAAAGTTTTTCCCGTTCCAGGGCCACCGGTCAAAATCGTGAATTTGCCATAGGCTGCTGTCTCTACTGCTTGTTGCTGTTGCGCTGAAAGTTCGATTTTGCAGGCCTGGGTAAACCGCTCAATCCAAAAACGAACACGCTTAATGTCGCTGTTGATGGGTCTTGTGATGCGATCGCTTATTAATTGTGCAAGATTTTGTTCGGTGTAGAAAAATGTAGGCTTGTAGCAAAGTAACGTTTTATCACTAGCACATTCTCTGACTAGTTCCGAAGCTAAAGTCATTTTTTGGATGATTGGTGCTATAGCTTGTTCTGTTGGTTGATGGGATTCAAAGGTCAGTAGTTCAACCGCCTGAAGAATCAGTTCTGGCTGTGGTAAATAACAATGTCCATCTTCGGCGGCTTCACTCAAAACATGAGTGATGCCAGCACGGTATCTAAATTCGGAATCGGGCGGTACTCCTAAGTTACGAGCAATTTTATCAGCTGTAATAAAACCAATACCGTAAATGTCAGCTGCTAACTGGTAGGGGTTATGGGTAACTTTTTCTATGGCTGCGTCGCCATACTGCTTATAAATTTTGACTGCATAAGTAGTGCTAACGCCGTGACTTTGCAAAAAAACCATTACTTCTTTGATGGCTTTTTGTGTCTCCCAAGCGCTCTTAATCATATTGATGCGCTTTTTAGCAATGCCGTTAACTTCGCTCAAGCGCTCAATTTGGTTTTCAATAATCTCAAGGGTTTCCAGGCCAAAGTGAGCAACAATGCGTTTAGCTGTAACCGGGCCAACACCTTTAATTAATCCACTGCCCAAGTATTTCTCAATTCCCGTAAGTGTTGCTGGTTTGGTTTCTTTGTAGTTGACGACTTGAAACTGAGGGCCATACTGGGGATGCTCTCGCCAGAAGCCAGTTAGTTGTAGCGTTTGTCCTGGTTGGATATCCGCAAAGTTGCCAGTAATCGTGGTTAGTTCCTTTGCTCCTGGTCGTTGTAACCGTGCCACTGTGTAACCTGACTCTTGAGAGTAATAAGTCAGGCGTTCCACTACTCCTGTAATAGATTCGTGTTTGGGAGTTGCGTTTACTTGTTGATGCGTTTGGTTGGGTGCAGTGGTCATCACTTTGTCACAAGGCACGGCACGCGGTCATTATACTAGATAGGCATGGCTTTTTATAGTACTTATGTATTATTTAATCATTTGAAGCGATCGCATGGTGTAACACGAGTAAGGTGCGATCGCGATCTCCAGACCTTCATACTTGGGGAAGAGGTAATATATTACCAGGACAATTGTCATTATGTATGGCTCGTAGCGCTCTGGGATAGTTATGAAAGAAACTGACGCGCTTAACACAAGTAGAAATGCCTGTATCAAAAAAATC
>NZ_JBHFLM010000120.1:0-7560 GCF_041928655.1 Pelatocladus sp. BLCC-F211
CATCGGTTATTTAAATCAGTAGATGAGTTAAAGAATTTACTGGATAGATTGTTAAATCAGGGAGAACTAATAATTCAATGGGGACGAAAAGTAAAAAATAAAGGAAATGCTGCTATTGCAAACTAAATGTGGAACAGCTTAGTACACACAAGTAATACCATTTCACAAAAATCTTGATACAAATACAGGTGTGTAGAGACGTAGCAATGCTACGTCTCTACAAGATTCATATGTATCGCTATTAACGTGAAATGGTATAAGTTGGTGTTTTATTGTGCTACTAATGTAAAGGGAGTTAATCGTGGCAAGCAAATTGCCTGTAGGAAATTAGTAAATGGTGGGAAAATTAAAATTAAAAAATGTTTTCCTTTCATTAGGAGAACAACCAAGAGATTTTTTTATAAAATCGACGGTTGGTAGGATACTACCAAAATTGTCAACAAAATACCAACTGATTTGGTAAAACTATGCCGAGAAAAGAACAAGGATGGATTACATTTCAAACCTCTGAAGAAGAGCGAAAAATGCTGGAGGAGTTTTGTCAGCAATCTCAGCGCACAAAGACAGAGGTTTTGCGGGAATTTGTACGTAGTCTCAACAAGGAGTCTTCAGTATCTTCAGTTTCCCTAGTCTCATTACCAACCATTTCTAAAGCAGAAGATACTAGCACTGAACCAACAGAAGTTGCTACCCAAAAGAAACCATTAAAAGTTAGTTCCCGCAATGTTCTCAAAGGGGTTGTGACAAAAATCGTGAACGGGCCTGTCAATAGTGAAGTCACACTAGAGATTGTTCATAAAGTCCAGCTAACTTCCGTTATTACCAAAGTTTCCAGCGAAGAATTAGAACTGATGGTGGGAGAAGAAGCCTATGCTGTAATTAAATCTACAGACATAGTCATTGCCAAAGAATAAAGGCTAGAAGTATAATTAGGCACTCTTGTTTTAATTCTTAATCTTGGTTCAACTAATTAAGTATTATTACCGATGAATTAGGGTAAGATTTATTTGGCGATCGCTTATCTATATCCAAGTAATAATTCTTGTGTATCTTAGCCTGAAATACAGAAACTGAAGCCATCAATGGTAAATTGGCCATCAAAAGCACAGAAAGTGATACTGTAAATTTCATGAGCCTTCAGAGATAGGCGGGTATTGGGAGGAAGCACAGAATCAGAATTAGCGAGATTAGCTCCTGGTAATACTGTTTGAGTTAAAAGTTGGCGATCGCGATGATATGCAGAAAGCACTAAACGTTGTGAACTTGTGACCAAAGCACTAACCAATTGGACTGGTTGCAAAAAAGTAGCTTCTAAATATCCACCTTTCGGCGCTCCCATCAGTACCATCGAACCAGAGTTAGTCGGAAATGCAGGGTTTGAAGGCTGTATGGCGATACAATTATCAAAAACTACACCCAATTTTTGATACTGATGCTTTACTACTTCAAAGCATTTTAAGTCTTCTATATTTAAATCAATAGACTTAGGTTTAGACACCTTTTCAGTGTCAACTGCTCTATGCATTGGACTATGAATATCTTGGATATCAAAGTTATCAAGCATTAATTTTTGGTCTTCAAACTTTGGCTGTTGATCAGATTGAAGACAAGCTTGCTTTAACATGACACCCCACCTCAGTATTTTCTATAAAATCATCAGATTACTAACTATCAGGCACGAAAAAATATATTCTCAGAATGCACAAAATTTTGTTTTGAGAACTATTAGTTATTGGTGATTTTGCCTACAAGTATTACTGACGCTAAAAATCATCAGTATTGTTTCTGAATAGATTACCATAAACAAAAGCTGAGAGTTTTCTTCGTCAGTGATCGCTGTTACTAGTACAAATATTGGATTTATGGGATTTACAAGCCAAAAAACTTAAAACCTAGAAAAAAAAATTACTGAATCTTCACAACATAGTCAGTATTTTTACATCTACTTCACCAGAAGCATCGCTCAGGAAAACCAGAATTTAATCTGTCTTTGGAGGTATGTAGGGAGAGTGCGAGAGTGTGAGAGTGGGATTGTGGGGACGCGGGGATGCGGGGACAAGGGGGACAAGGGGGACAAGGGGGACAAGGGAGACAAGGGAGAATTATTTAACAAGTCTCTTCCCAATCCCCAATGACAAATGACAAATGACAAATGACAAATGACCAAAAACTATGTTTATACCATTAGGATTTGAACAACGTTCTGTGACTACTTCATTAGGCAGGATGGTTTACTATACTGCTGCTGGTCTACCTTGGCAAGAGACCAAAGTTGCTACCGAAGAATTAGAGACTCTGGTATTCTTGCACGGATTTGGTGGAGGTTCTTCTGCATATGAGTGGTCAAAAGTTTATCCAGCATTTGCTAGTGAGTATCGCATTTTAGCACCAGACTTAATCGGTTGGGGTCGCTCTGAGCATCCCGCACGAAATTACACAATAGAAGACTACTTGCTCACGATTCGGGAGTTTTTGCAACAAACTTGTACTGGCCCAGTCAGAGTGATTGCTTCATCTTTGACAGCAGCGTTTACTATTAGAGTTGCGATCGCTCACCCAGAATTATTTAAGTCTTTAATTGTGACTGTACCTTCTGGAATTTCTGACTTTGGACAAGATTACTCCCGCACTTTCTTTGCTCAACTCGTCAGTGTTCCTGTGATTGACAGAATCATTTACGCAACTGGAGTAGCAACAGAAAATGGTATTCGTAGCTTTCTCGAACAACGACAATTTGCTCGTCCTAACCGAATATATGAGGAAATTGTCCAAGCTTATTTAGAATCAGCCAAGCAACCAAATGCTGAATACGCCGCTTTATCTTTCGTACGCGGTGATTTGAGTTTTGATCTCTCACTCTACATTCAACAACTAACTATTCCTACCGCGATTATTTGGGGTCAAAAATCACAATTTACTAGTCCAGAAATTGGACGTCGTCTGGCTCAAATGAATCCGCAAGCAATTAAATTTTTCCAAGAGTTAGAAGAGGTGGGGTTGACACCACAATTAGAACTGCCAGCAGTTACAATTGGTTTAATTAGAAAATTCTTACCTCTGTTGACTGAATTACCAACACCCGTAACTTATTAAGAGAAATATACTAGTAGTCACAATACGGTTCGGTGAAGAATTTTTCTTCATAATTTTGGGTATGTAGAGACGTTGCAGTGCAACGTCTCTACAGGGTTTAATGTAGATCGGTTTGTCTGATCCGAACCGTACTGTAAGTTGTCGGGGATCTGTCTGTCTCAAGAGCAACAAAAAATTCTCTCAGCAAAAATAAACCTCGTCCATCTTGAAAAGAGGAGTTTTTCAAAAAGGACATTATGTAGGTTGGGTTACACTCCGTTCCACCCAACCTACAAAACTACAGTTCTCAAAGTAGACGTGGTTTATTTTTCTACTAGCACAAATTTTTAGTTACTATTTCCTGCTCTAATTTAATTTGATTATTTCCTGAAATACATTAGAAAGAGACTGTAATTATATTTACAGACTAAAAATATTCTTTTCAGGTCATAATATTCTTCCATGGAATTGCAATTTGAATCAACAGATATATTTGCTGACATCGACCCTCGACTACAAAGACTTCTCGAACGCAAAAGCCGAGGAATAACTATAGCTGCTACAACATCAACCGAAAAAGAAGAAGTTGCAGTGATTGCTAAAGTAAATAATCTCAAAGAATGGCTATCTATGAATGAAGTCTATCCGGGTGCTGACTTGGGTAGTACACCTAATGGTGAGCGAATTGTCACAGGTAGAATTCCAGTTTCCAGAATTAAACATATAAAAAAATCCAGTTGTGTTGTCAGCTTGAAACCAGCACAAGCACTCAAGCCAACTCTAGATATTAATATTAAAGAAACTGCTACTAAACAAGACCTCTCGCCGCAAAATTCTTTAGGAAAACAGGGAAGAGGAGTTGTAGTTGGTATTATTGATGTTGGTTGTGACTTTGTCCACAAAAATTTTCGCCATGCTGATGGTTCTACAAGATTGCTAGCTTTTTGGAACCAAGATGGTCATTCTAGTCGTAAAAGTCCCTATGGTTATGGTCAAGAATATAAACAGGATGAAATAAATCAAGCTCTTGAAGCAAGTGATCCTTATGCTACCTTGGGATATAAATTAGAAGATAGGGCGCACGGAACCCACGTTATGGATATTGCTGTGGGTAACGGACAAGGAAGTGGTTTTTCGGGTGTAGCTCCCGGCGCGGATATCGTGTTTGTCCAACTTTCTCAAAATGAATTTACTCCCTTGATTGAAAATGGTGAAAAAGCCGTAGAAAGTTGTTTTGGCGATACAGTGGCGCTGCTAGAAGCAATAAAATATATCTGTGATATTGCTGGCGATCGCCCTTGTGTGATTAATATTAGTCTGGGATTGTTCGGCGGCCCTCATGACGGTACAACTTTAGTTGAACAAGGTATTGATGCTTTAGTTTCCGAAAAGCCAAACCGAGCGATAGTAATTGCTGCTGGAAACAGCTATGATACAGGCATTCATGCATCGGGAATTGTCTTGCAGAATCATCACTTTGATCTCCAATGGCAAATTCCGCACCGAAATCCCAAACAGAAAGAAATAGAAATATGGTATGAGGGAGGCGATCGCTTCCAATTAGAAATTATTGCTCCCGATGCTACTAGTCTGGGTCGGGTGGATTTGGGAGAAAACGGAGAAGTGGTGGACATTGAAGACAACACAATCATCTTCTTTACTAACCGCCAGTCCGACCCGAACAACGGCGATAATGTCATTTGCGTATTTATGGAACCTGATTTACCGGGAGGAATTTGGACACTACGTCTCCACGGTGTTCAAGTCACCAATGGCAAATTTCACGCTTGGATAGAGCGTGAAGATAACAGCCAAACTCGTTTTCTTCCTCCCCACGATAATAGCCATACCCTCAACACAATTGCTTGCGGATATAAAAGCATTGTGGTTGGTTCCTACGACGATAGTAAAATCAATAAGCCTTTGTCATTTTTTTCTAGTTCCGGTCCCACTCGTGATGGACGACAAAAACCAGATTTGATTGCTCCTGGTCATCACATTTGGGGCGCTGCTTCCCGGACAGCGACTCAAGTTATTCGTATGTCTGGTACTAGTATGGCTGCTCCTGTTGTCACTGGTGCGATCGCTTTAATGTTGGCTGAAGCGCTTTCCTACAACAAATCACTCACCATTGATGAAATTCGTGATATTCTAGCTGCTAGTACTCGAAAGAATTTTCCTACAATCGACCAGCCAAAACGCTACGGTTATGGAGCGATCGACATAAATAGAGCATTGTTAACTGTGCGAGACAACGCCAGTTAGCTATGGTATTATGATTTCAGGCATAATTTAACTAAATTTTCCTGTAGTGTTATAATGGATGATTTGGTTTTAAACAAATGATGAAAAAACACTTACGCTTGATTAAATGTTCAGGCGATAAACTCAAAAAAATAGAGCCGAACACGGGAGATTGGACTCGACAAAGTGAGAGTCCTCAAGATCCAATTGCAATTACGGTGAAAGTTAATGAAGATGGTTATGTACCAAATTTTGTTAACCTCCGCGCCCAAATATCGCCGAAACTATTTACGGCAACAGTCACAGAAACGGATTTATATAGATTAGAAGCAGACCCACGGGTTATATCTTTAGGTACACCCAGACGTTTACATGCAACAATTTAGTTTCAGTTCGGCTAGTTTTGTGTAGAAGAGCATCAAAACTAAAGGCACCTGTCGTTATGACGTCTATTATTAAATCGTGGTTCCTTGTCTGTTTTAGCATCAATATTTACAATTCTTTACAAAAGGGTGGGCTATAAGCTCATCCTTTTAATTTTAGGGCTTTGGGGTTTTGGTGCTTTGGTGCGATCGCTCATTTGTTAAGGGCAAAATTTGGCGTAAAAAATCCAGAATTTCAGGTCTCATACACAAAATAAGGGTAATAATTACTAGATAGCTCTCCCTGTCCCCTGCAATGGAATATTTTATTTTTTTATTTGGAAATCTCTAAGATGACTAGTATTCCGCATCCAATTCAGTATCAGGGTAGTAAAAGGAATCTTGCTTCAAGCATTCTTAGGTTTATACCGAGCAAAATAGGGCGATTGGTAGAACCATTTTCCGGAACCGCAGCAATTAGTATTGCAGCTTCTTCTAAATGTATTTCTCAAGAATTTTGGATCAATGACTTAAATAAACCCCTGATTGAACTGCTGGAGTTGATTGTAGAGAAGCCAAATGAAATAGCCGATGCATATACTGATATATGGAATGACCAGCATAGTAATTCTATAGGTCACTATTTTCGGGTGAGAGAAGAGTTTAACAGAAACAATGATCCAAGACTATTTTTGTATTTGCTAGCTCGATGTGTAAAAGGAGCCGTTCGTTATAACTCTAATGGACTCTTCAATCAAAGCCCAGATAAAAGACGAAAGGGAACACAACCTGAAAAGATGAGAAAGAATATAGAAGGAGTTTCCAGACTTTTGCAAGGTAAATGTAAATTTACACATCTGGATTACAAAGATGTTTTAGCTGAAGTTCAAGCTAATGATTTTGTCTATATGGACCCCCCCTATCAAGGTGTCTGTGGAGATAAAGATTCAAGATATTTTTCTGGGATCGACTTTGATGATTTTGTTCTAGCTCTTGAACAATTGAATAGAAAAAAGATAGCGTTCGTAATCAGTTACGATGGCAAACGAGGTAATAAAATATTTGGCAATGAATTACCTAAAGAATTAGGCTTAAAGAAGATCGAAATAGAAGTAGGGCGATCATCCCAAGCAACATTATTGGGGAGAGAAGAAGTAACTGTAGAGTCTTTGTACTTATCATCAAATTTGCTCAAAGAACCTATTTTGACTATGGAGGGCTATATTAGCAGAGCGCCTAAACAGCCAACTCTTCCGGAACCATATGGACAATTTTCAACAGCTACCCGATGATTTCATACAGCTTTGTCGATCAGTGACTGCCAAAAGACCAAAAGCTGTCATTGACCATATTTTGCAATATGGTTTTATAACAACAGAAGAATTGAAGGAAAGATACGGATATAATCATCCTCCTAGAGCAGCAAGAGATGTCAGAGAACACGGAATCCCTCTAGAAACCTTTCGTGTAACTGGAAGTGATGGGAGGAGAATAGCTGCTTACAGGTTTGGAAATCTTACTAAAGCGAGATTTTCCAGATTATCCGGTAGAACAGGTTTATCGAAGCAGATAAAAGACAAGTTGATTAATAAATCCGGGTGTAAGTGTTTCATCTATTTGGAAGAAGTTGATGAACGAGAATTGCAGATTGATCACCGCGTTCCCTTTGAAGTTGATGGAGAGCCAGAGCTAGAGTCTGAAAACTTCATGCTACTTTGTGGCTCTGCTAATCGTGCAAAATGGGAGCATCCCAATTTTGCAAAAAGAGAGTGAAAAGACCAATTTATTCGCGATTATCTCTCGCGAATAAATGGGGGGCTGTACATCAACACAAGAATTCGAGAGAATTATTTGTGTTCAATCCCAAGATCAAGGCCAATGA
>NZ_JBHFLM010000121.1:0-11056 GCF_041928655.1 Pelatocladus sp. BLCC-F211
TTGATAATGTTGGGTTATATTACTCTGCGATCAGCCGCGCAGGGCGCGTCTACGTTCCTCAAACGCCAGGTGCTACAACTCTTGGGACCCCCGCAACGCACTGGCTCCCCAACCTACGCTAGTTTTAGTTTTTAGCCTTAACTGAACCGTATTGCTCTTTAGTCTATCTTCAGATATGTTGCAACTAATTAGTCATATTTTATCTATTAAAAATAAAAATTTTCTGCAAATCCTTCATCATTAGCCTGCTCTGTATTTTCTTCATCTTCAATACAGTGTTTATCTTGTCCGTCACTCGCATAATTGCATATTTTACTTTTAAGCAATTTACCAAACATCGTATTAATAACAAAGGCAAAGGAATCTATAAAAATCAAATCCAAAATACGGTTGATCATTGATATTCCTGGAACTTAATTGTGTATAAAGTCATATTTGAGGTTTATTGCACACAACTGTATACTGTCTACCTCTATATAAATCTCCAAGTTTTTACAGAAGTTTTCCAGATAAAAAATTGTGATTTAGGACAGACAAGTATGTGATTTTGGTCTTATTCTTGCCAGAAATATCTGTTTTAGGGAGCGATGGCGTAGCTTTAATCCCTAAGAGGGATTAGTTGCAATACTGCTCGGATAAGACAAATCAATTGACATTTAAATCTTGTAGAGACGCGATATATCGCGTCTCTACAACCCCAAAAATATGACGAAAAATCCTTAACCGAGCAGTATTGGGATTAGTTGAAGTTCCAACCATCTATATTTTTCCCCTGATACTCAGCTGCCTTGTTTCAATCCCTAATAGGGATTAATTGAAGTTGCAACTTAATGGATTAACAATTCAATGGGTTCTAGGTGCTGTTTCAATCCCTAATAGGGATTAATTGAAGTTGCAACCTTGCGCTGCTCCTAGATACGCATCCCCTACTGGTTTCAATCCCTAATAGGGATTAATTGAAGTTGCAACACAAATTTTAAAAGACACCGCAGATAAAATTGTGGATGTTTCAATCCCTAATAGGGATTAATTGAAGTTGCAACCTCAGAAAAAGCGATTATGGGCGATCGCAAAGTCGGGTTTCAATCCCTAATAGGGATTAATTGAAGTTGCAACGATACCACCATACTTTCTATTCACAGGTAACTTTGTTTCAATCCCTAATAGGGATTAATTGAAGTTGCAACCCAATATTTTTTCTATTGCCTTATTTATGCGTCTACTGTTTCAATCCCTAATAGGGATTAATTGAAGTTGCAACAAGTGGGAGATTAGATATCCTAATTCCGAATGGTTTCAATCCCTAATAGGGATTAATTGAAGTTGCAACACTTTTTCCGGCTCTTGGTGTATGCGTAGAGTCTAAGTTTCAATCCCTAATAGGGATTAATTGAAGTTGCAACAACTTAGATTAAAGAGTGAATCCCTTGATTCTAAGTTTCAATCCCTAATAGGGATTAATTGAAGTTGCAACAAACCGATAAATTTTGATTAGGGGTGTGTGATGTTTCAATCCCTAATAGGGATTAATTGAAGTTGCAACGCAGTTACAATGGTGTTGAGTCCCTGCTAATGTTTCAATCCCTAATAGGGATTAATTGAAGTTGCAACTATCAAGTTCGGTGTCTACGATTCGGACGATTTTGTTGTTTCAATCCCTAATAGGGATTAATTGAAGTTGCAACCGTGTTGTGCAGAATGCTACTATTGGAATTCAGTCGTTTCAATCCCTAATAGGGATTAATTGAAGTTGCAACCCATGGACACAAGCCTTAAGTTAGATATTAATTAAGTTTCAATCCCTAATAGGGATTAATTGAAGTTGCAACTGCTCATTCTGGAAGCCTTGCTGTATTTGGTTTTCAAGGTTCAGTGGTGCAGACCTGGAGTCAATATAGCTTTTCAGGCGTTGGGGTGTCAAGTGATGACCCAGAAAAAATCCTTCAAATCTAGTTATAGCAAGCTTTTTGGCGATGCCGCAAACCTCATTATACGTACAACAAGGTTCAAATCCAGTCATATTAATGGTTTCAGCCAATATTTTTGATATGTTCAGAAAAACACCTACCCTTTCGCGCAAATTGTGTTTTTTGGAGGTGACGCTACTTATTATAAGGAAAGTGCTATTAATTGAGGAGTGAATTTATCATGTTCCGTCTGCTAACAGAGTTTGCACAGAGACTCCTGTGGAGTCTCGCCCTTGTAATATTCCTAAGCCTGTCAATACTTCCTGCTGCTACTTGGGCTTATGCTTCTAGCTTGGGAGTCGCCAATAGTCATCTTAGTTCTTGTCCAGCTTCCAACAACTGTGTTGTAAGTCAAGATGCTGACTCTAAACACGCCATTGACCCAATAGCTTATCATGTAGATCGCAACACAGCACGAGAAACTTTACTAAAAGTTCTCAGCGTTGTTCCTCGTACTGAGGTGATAGAACAGACAGATGATTATATTCATGCTCTTTCTAAAAGCCGCATCTTCAAATTTGTTGATGATGTAGAGTTTTATTTTCCTCCCAATGAGTCAGTAATTCATCTGCGTTCAGCATCTCGCGTGGGAGAATCGGATCTCGGAGTCAACCGTAGGCGTATGGAGCAAATTCGTCTGGCTCTTTTGGATTTAAATATTTGATAATTTGCTGTAGAGGCGATCGCCATGCGTAGTGAACTAAATACTATAGGGATCTAACGACACAAACTTGTGATCTAACGACAAAGGTTTAGATTTTGTATTCTTCATTTATGCACTACAACCTCCGTCCCCACATCAGCCCACTTGAAAAGCTTACGAGCTTCTTTGACTGGTAAATTCACACAACCATGGCTAACTGGTGTACCAAAATTACTATGCCAAAAAGCACCATGAATGGCATAGCCTTCGTAAAAATACATAGTATAGGGAACACCAGAAATATCATAGCCCGGTCCTCGCATTCTGGCATAGCGATGCTTCGAGCCAACCAAAAACTTACCCTTTTTTGTAGGAGTCGAACGCTTACCTGTGGAAACTCGCATAGAATACACAAGTTGGCTTCCTTCCCAAGCATACAGGCGCTGTTTTGACAAATCAATTTCGATTTTGCGAGGAGGGCGTAAGTCCTTCCAGATATCAGCTTCGTTAATAGAGTTGCGATCAAATATACGATAGGAAAAATGTGAAAGAGTTGTCTTTGTCTTGGAATCGGAAGAAGTAAAAGCAGCTCCACACAAAATCCCTACAGATGCTAAAACAGTTGTTAACCAAGCGACCCAACTACTACCAATCCAGTTTCCCATTATCTTAATCTGTTAACTCGCAGAAAATGCCCAAAGTAATGTGTTTGTTGTTGGTAGTTAGTTATTTGGAAAGACTACCAACTATTAACAACTAACCACCAGAGTAAATAAAAATATAACTATTCTTGCACCCCTATACCCTTAAACCCCTATACCCCTTTTAAAGCTAATAAATTATTATCTTTGTACAACAACTGGCGTACCTACCGATGCCCATCTGTATACCCATCTAGCATGTTTCGGTGGTAAATTTATGCAGCCGTGGCTAACTGGTGTACCAAATCTTCGATGCCAATAGGCTCCATGAATAGCATAGCCCCCCTTATAGTACATCGTATGTGGCACGTTAGGAACGTTGTAACCTCTACCCCGCATCCGAGTTTTTCTCAGTTTAGTTTGAATCCGAAAAACACCAGTACGAGTCGGTGTAGATTTCTTTCCTGTAGATACAATCACTTTGTAAACAGGCTTTTTACCTTCCCAAGCAATCAATCTTTGTTCAGACAAATCAATTTGTATCCAGCGTCGTTGAGATTGTTTGAGGTTCGTGATTGCTTGCCTAATTGTACTTCTTTTTGATTGTTTCAAAACTCCTTGTGAAGGGGTACTAAAAACACTTAAACATAGCGCTGTAGCAACTATGAGTACTTTGAGAACATGCACCCAACTGGAAGAAGATGTCTTTTCCATGATGATTAGACCATAATGCCATTGTTTAGGAAAATTTTAGTTTTCTCTAATGATTTTTCGCTTTTGCTGCAAGAGGCGTAAGTTTTCCTAATTTCATCCTATAGCAGATGTTCCAATTCGTAACTAGCAAAAGACAATAAAAATGAGCAATTGTTGAAAAATTCAATTTATGTAATTTTACTCACAAGGGAAAGTCAGCCAATAATTAAAATTATTGGCTCATACAGTCATCCTAATTGTTACTAATCAATCTCTGATTAAACAAGTATTGACTAAAGTTTTTGCTTGCTGAGATATTGCTTGCCAATTTTCAGTTTCTACAAATTGTTTAGGAAATAACTCACTACTCAAACCTACTGCGATCGCTCCTGCTTGTAAAAATTCTTGGGCATTTTTTAAAGTCACGCCGCCTGTAGGAATCAAAGGAATATGACCTAGTGGCCCTTGTAAACTTTTGATATAGCTTGCTCCACCTACAGCCTGTACGGGAAACACCTTCACACAAGTTGCACCATGATTCCAAGCCGTAACGATTTCTGTGGGAGAAAGCGCGCCGGGAATGATCGGTATATTTTCCGCAACTGCTGCTTGGATGATCATTGGATCAACATGGGGTGTAAACAGAAATTGCGCTCCTGCGGATATTGCTTGATAAATATGTTCTAAATTTAACAATGTGCCAGTACCAATTATACTATTAGGTAATTCTGAACGGAGTTTGCTAATTAACTCATAAGCGTTAGCACTATTCCAGGTGATTTCGATAAATTTTATACCTCCAGATGCCATAGCCAAAGCCATCTGGCGTCCAAGTTCTAATTTTGAAGCGCGGATAACTGCGATCGCTCGGTATTTTTTTACCTGCGTTAACCAAGAGTGATTCGACATGTGAACAAAAAATTAAGAATTAGCTCAAAAGCAATAGAGTTTAGTTCACTAAAAGTAACACTAATTTCAAATCTTTGTTTAATCTAACCATAGATAGATACTATTATTAATAATAATCCATTTGCAACTTAAAAATCATACTGTTTCGGGTACTAAGTATGGATTTTTTGAAAGTTAATAAATAAGATAATTCAGTCGCAAGCCAGAGGGAAAAAACTAACTAATTCTTTAAGGTAAGACTATAGATGATTTCATAGGTAATTTTATTATGCCTCTTTACAAGCTTGAAGACTTTGACCCTAGTTACCGAGATACCTTTGGCGGTGATGATATTAAAGGTTTACCCCTCTATACTCAAAGTGGAAATAAAATTGGTACAGTTACAGATGCGCTAGTAGATCCAGATGGACGTTTTCGTTATTTAGTCATTGAAACTGAATCAGATTTTCATAGCAAAAGAATCTTATTACCAATAGGTCTTTCTCGCATAGATTATAGTCAACAACGTGTTTATGTTGATGGCTTAAGCAAACAGCAAGTAGAAACTTTACCTGCGTATAAAGATGACATGACTGTCGATTATGATTATGAAGAACAGGTACGCAGGAATTATCGTCCAGAACAAAATTTAACTTACGATCGCGATAGCTACAATTATCAAAACGATGCATCTTTATATAATTTGAATGAGCAAAACCACCAAACATTCAAATTGTATGAAGAACGCTTAATAGCTAACAAAAACCGCATCAAAACCGGAGAAGTTACCGTTGGTAAGCATATTGAAACAGAAACTGCGACTGTTTCAGTTCCAATTGAGAAAGAAAGAGTTGTAATTGAGCGTGTTCCAGCTACCGCAGAAGGTGTTGCAGTTAGTCCCGATGATACTCAATTCCAAGCAGGGGAAGTAGCACGCATAGAACTCTACGAAGAAACACCCGAAATCCAAAAAGAAGCTTTTGTACGCGAAGAAGTCCGGGTGAAGAAAGTTGTTGATAGAGATGTAGTTGAAGCTCAAGAAACAGTTCGTCGTGAAGAATTAGATATTCAAACTGAAGGTAATTTACCTTTGGATGAAACTAATAGACAGCAAAGAGATATTCTCTGACTTAAAGCTAAAAATGCTTAGTAGATACAGCTAGGTAAAGGGTAAAGGTTAAAGAGGTTGAAAAATCTTTTTCCTTTTACCCTTTAATTTATTCTCAACTGAATAGATTGTGTAGTTATACCTCGTCCATCTTGAAAAGAGGAGTTTTTGAAAAAGGACATTATGTAGGTTGGGTGGAACGGAGTGTAACCCAACATTAACCAGACTATAATGTTGGGTTTCGCTGTCGCTACACCCAACCTACAAAACTGAATAGATTGTGTAGTTATATTCTTAGTGCTGTAAACCCAATTTTTCTTTAATCACTTCATCTTGATCCTTAAAACCCACTAATACAGCCGTTTTGTCTTTAATAAATAAAGGACGCTTGAGCAACATTGCATCTTTGCTAAATGCTTCTACCCACTCTTCATCTGTCCAATTTTTCTTCTGATCACCAAGCGATCGATAAGAATGACCGGAAGTATTTCGCATCGGTTGCGAACCTAAAGATTTTACCCATGCTTGGATCATCTCACGGCTAGGTTGATGGTCTTTCGTATTAATAAATTCATAATCCATACCATTTTCTTGTAGCCACTTCAAAGCCTTTTTGCAAGTTCCACAATTAGGAATTCCGTAGATTTGAATAGACATGAAAGTTTCAGTATTTAAGTAACTTGTTGCTAATATTTCTAGCTAAACCTCGTCCATTTTGAAAAGAGGAGTTTTTCAAAATGGACATTATGTAGGTTGGGTGGAACGGAGTGTAACCCAACATTAACCAGACTATAATGTTGGGTTTCGCTGTCGCTACACCCAACCTACAAAAATACAGTTCTCAAAGTAGACGTGGTTTATGTTAATAAATTTAAATGTAGGGTGTGTTGTCGCGCAGCGCAACGCACCGTCAATCATTCAAGGTGTGCGATACGTCAACCCAACCTACTCTTAATGCACTATTTTAGTCTAGACACGCCACTACTTAATATAATTTAAACAGAGTACATATACTTCTTTCATTAACAAAACAATGCGTGACCCACAAATTAAGATTGATCCGGGAACTTTGTTGTTGATTGTGTCTGTCCTGCTGCTATTACCCCTTTTGCTTGCTGGTTTTATCTCCCAGTAATAAGACTGTATACCAATTGTTTCAAACAAACAAATTTGACTGTGAATTGTTACTGGATTCGGAGAAACGATATTTAGTCAGTCACAATGATTAAAGAATTAGTAAGTCTGCGGGAATAAATTGAACGCGAGTTACAAAACCTTCCCAATGACAAGTAACATAGACGCGCAAGCGACTTCTCGTAGAGTAGGACAAATGACAAATGACTGCTACAGCACCATCCTTCAATCTACCCGCATTGGCAGAATTAAGGTCAGGGTTGCCGAATATCTGCGGTTGGGAAGCAGATATTCAGTCAATAGTTAAACAAAATGAACCAGTATATTTAAATACAACTAATATTCAATTAGAAAATATCATTGCGGGATTTGCTTGCGCTCTACACATGCATCAACCAAGTATCCCCGCAGGTGCGAACGGTGAAATTATCAGTAATCTCCAGTATATGTTTGAACACCCAAATAATGGAGATAACCATAATGCCGAGCCTTTTGCATGGTGTTACAGCCGCATGGGAGAATTTATCCCGCAGCTGATTAGTGAAGGCTGCAACCCTCGAATTATGCTTGATTATTCAGGTAATTTGCTGTGGGGTTTGCGTCAAATGGGGCGCGATGATATCTTGAACAATCTCAAGCGTATAACTTGTTACCCTCAATATCAGCCTTATGTAGAGTGGTTAGGAACGATGTGGAGTCATGCCGTAGTCCCTTCCACACCTATTCCTGATATTAAACTGCACATCCAAGCGTGGCAACATCACTTTGCAGCTATTTTTGGTTACGATGCCCTCAAGCGCGTTAAGGGTTTTTCTCCTCCAGAAATGCATTTACCCAATCATCCAGATACTCTATTTGAATACATCAAAGCCTTAAAAGAATGCGGCTATCGCTGGTTAATGGTGCAAGAACATTCACTGGAAAATCTTGATGGTTCTGCCTTAAAACACGAAGATAAATATATTCCTAACTGTTTGATTGCCCGTAATTCTCATGGTGAAACTATCAGCATTACAGCATTAATTAAAACTCAAGGTTCGGATACTAAATTAGTTGCTCAGATGCAACCTTATTTTGAAGCCAAGGGTAGGGGTAAGCAACAAATTGGCAATATCACAATCCCCTCTTTAGTTACCCAAATCGCCGATGGGGAAAATGGCGGCGTGATGATGAACGAATATCCGCGCGATTTCTTTAGGGTTTATCATGAAATCCGCGATGCAGGTAATAATTATGCAGGTGTGGTTGCACTCAATGGTACAGAATATCTTGAACTAATTGAAGCAGCAGGTGTTAATCCTGGAGATTACCCAACTTGTCAGGCTGTGCATCAGCATAAAATTTGGCAGCGAGTCAATCCAGATCAGGCAACACCAGAAATTGTAGAACAGATAATCGCAGAATTAAAATCAACAGACCATCAATTCCATATGGATGGTGCTTCTTGGACTAATGATTTAAGTTGGGTGGAAGGCTATGAAAATGTTTTAGACCC
This sequence comes from Pelatocladus sp. BLCC-F211, assembly GCF_041928655.1. Classification (NCBI taxonomy): domain Bacteria; kingdom Bacillati; phylum Cyanobacteriota; class Cyanophyceae; order Nostocales; family Hapalosiphonaceae; genus Pelatocladus; species Pelatocladus sp. BLCC-F211. The sequence continues at coordinate 8,570 of NZ_JBHFLM010000121.1, forward strand.
GATGAAGAAACTCAGCATCATGTTTCATGAAAAATATGACTCATTAGTGCAGCAAGATCCTTCAGTAACAAAAAGCCCAGATTATCAAGCAGCTTTGTTATATAACTTGTTGTTGCAAACAAGTTGTTTCCGTTACTGGGGACAAGGGGTTTGGACTGATTATGCACGCGAAATTTATCGCCGGGGCGAAGCTGTTTCAAGCTAGTAGACCTTTTGCATAAATCCTCAAAACCCCGTTATAGCTTAATTCTGCTTTGTGTCTTGGTGTCTTGGTGAGACCAGCCCCCGTCTTGGCGGTTCCCGTCACGATGGGGGACTGGCGAACCCGAAGGGTGTTTAAATAAATTTCATTGAAACACCAAGACACTAAGACACTAAGAAGACTTGTTTTTTTGGGTTACACCTTCAATGGAGGTATTTCAAATATTCATGCAAGAGACTGCACAGACATTCAAACTGATGCCATTTCCCGGACTTCAACTGGTTCACCCGTTAAACTAAAAGCGCGAACTTCAGTGATTTTGACCTTCACTAATTTTCCTTTGAGTTCGTTAATGTCACCAGTAAAGAAAGTTAGGCGGTTGGTGCGGGTGCGTCCCATGACTTGGGTTTTGTCTTTGGGGTTTTGGTCTTCTACCAAAACTTCTTCTAAGCGTCCCATATAACGTTGCGATCGCTCGGCGGCTTTAATCCCCACTAAATGGTTTAATCTTTGTAGGCGATCGCTTTTCACTTCTTCACTAAGTTGATTTTCCCACACTGCGGCCGGTGTTCCCGGACGAGGGGAATAAGCAGCAGTGTTCAACTGGTCAAAACCAATATCTTCGACTAACTTGAGAGTATTTTCAAACTGTGCTTCTGTTTCTGTTGGGAAACCAACAATTGCATCAGCGCTAATCGCCGCATCTGGCATATACTCACGGATTGTGTTGATAATCCGACGGTATTTCTCATGAGTGTAACCGCGTGCCATGCGTTTTAAAACTTCATTATCCCCAGATTGAAATGGGATGTGGAAGTGTTCGCAGACTTTTGGCAATTCTGCACAAGCTCGAATCAAACGCTCAGTAAAATAACGGGGGTGACTAGTAGCAAATCTGATTCGTTCCACACCCGGAACATCATGAACATAGTACAGCAAATCTGTAAATGTATGCTGATGACGACCTTCTGGTGTCACTCCTGGTAAATCCCGTCCGTAGGCGTCAATATTTTGACCCAAGAGTGTGATTTCCTTATAACCCTGACGTCCTAGTTCCTCTATTTCGGCGCGAATTGCTTCTGGTGTCCGAGATTGTTCCACACCCCGGACACTCGGAACTACACAGTAAGTGCAGCGTTCGTTACAGCCATAAATTACATTCACCCAAGCCGTAACCTTACTATCTCGCCGTGGCTTGGTAATATCCTCAATAATATGAATTGGTTCTGTGGCCACAATCTGATTGCCGTCAAATACCTGTTGCAATAAATCTTTCAGACGATTAGCATGTTGCGGCCCCATGACTAAATCTAATTCTGGTACTCGTCGCAGTAGGGCTTCTCCTTCCTGTTGAGCAACACAACCAGCAACAACTAGTGTTAAATCCGGTTGTTCGTGCTTGCGCTTTGCTTGTCTACCTAGATAAGAATATACTTTTTGCTCTGCATTATCTCGTATAGTACAGGTGTTGTAGAGTATCACATCTGCCTGATTCGGATCTTCTGACCACTCAAAGCCCATGTCTTCTAAAATACCAGCCATCCGCTCTGAGTCAGCTTTATTCATCTGGCAACCGAAAGTAGTGATGTGATAATGGCGGCGTGAAATGGTCATGGGCGATTAAACTTTTTGAAAAGACTGGGTTTTACACCTATTGTATACACTGATAAACTCTAGCTACCAATTAACATTTGACTTGGATTGAATTTAAATTGTATGAGTAAACCTGTTATTTGGGTACATGGGGATTGCTTGAGTCCACACAATCCAGCATTACAAGAATATCCAGATGCACCTGCTATCTGGGTTTGGGATGATGCTTTACTAGAGGAATGGCAAATTAGTCTCAAACGCATCGCTTTTATTTACGAATGCTTGCTAGAGTTACCTGTAATTATCCGGCGTGGCGATGTTGCTCAAGAGGTTCTGGCTTTTGCTAACTCACATAATGCCACGCAAGTAGTGACAGTAGATAGCCCTAGTCCCAGGTTTGAAAGTATTTGTCAGCAAATAGAGCGTTTTGTGGATTTAGAAATTTTTGAATTGGAGCCGTTTTTTGATTATGACGGTTACATAGACCTCAAGCGCTTTTCTCGTTACTGGAAAGTCGCAGAAAAGTATGTGTTTGATTGAAAATTAAAGATTAACTTATATCTTGCACCTGGAAATTTGAATGTCAATTCCATTACTAAGTGCCAAGTTTCTCAGACGTTCAATGTCTTGTAAAAGAAGTAACAACACTAATTGTGGAAAGATAATTTGGAATGCAATTTCTGCGGCTTGTC
>NZ_JBHFLM010000122.1:0-10130 GCF_041928655.1 Pelatocladus sp. BLCC-F211
CGAGAAATTGGTCGAGGCGGGTAGGACTGATTGAACCAGTCAAAGCCCCTTTGGGGCAGAATAACGTTGCGTAGTCCGATTTCTAATCGGCGTAGCAACAACAGTTCGGAATCCACGTTTTTCAAAGCGTGGAGAGTTCAACGCCACATTACCCTGTTTCAATCCCTAATAGGGATTAGTGTAAGTTGCAACTGGAAGAATTGATTCTGTATCCTTGAAATTGCCCGTTTCAATCCCTAATAGGGATTAGTGTAAGTTGCAACTGTTGTTTGAATGCCGATCGCGGCATTTTGGACGTTTCAATCCCTAATAGGGATTAATTGAAGTTGCAACCAAACTTGATTAGGGCTGCTATAGATAGAATCGTTCGTTTCAATCCCTAATAGGGATTAATTGAAGTTGCAACCCGAAAGACTGGGGGTAGAAGTGCGTCCCAATACGTTTCAATCCCTAATAGGGATTAATTGAAGTTGCAACTTAGAGGATGCTGCTGGTAAGTCTCAAATGATGAAGTTTCAATCCCTAATAGGGATTAATTGAAGTTGCAACCCAGAGCTAGCTATAGATTGCAGCTTCCAATCTAGAGTTTCAATCCCTAATAGGGATTAATTGAAGTTGCAACTATTATTGCATTTGCTTTTCTCTGTCTTGGTAATGGAGTTTCAATCCCTAATAGGGATTAATTGAAGTTGCAACTATAGTGGCTTGTAGGCTCTTGTAGGCACCGCTGTTTCAATCCCTAATAGGGATTAATTGAAGTTGCAACGATACAGTTATCAACTAATACTATGGAGTTTTGATGAGTTTCAATCCCTAATAGGGATTAATTGAAGTTGCAACATTTTGTCATAGATTTTAAATAAATAATGTATCTTGTTTCAATCCCTAATAGGGATTAATTGAAGTTGCAACCCACAACGTCCCAAGGTTTATTGAATACATCAAAGTTTCAATCCCTAATAGGGATTAATTGAAGTTGCAACTTTAATTATGAGCAATTCTTGGTTTAACTTCGACCCGTTTCAATCCCTAATAGGGATTAATTGAAGTTGCAACTTAATTACCCTCACCTTGGATAGTGTCCGAATCGTTGGTTTCAATCCCTAATAGGGATTAATTGAAGTTGCAACCCAAATCAACCGGGTTCTACAATTCCTATTTGGAGGTTAGTTTCAATCCCTAATAGGGATTAATTGAAGTTGCAACGGCTATTTAATCCTTGCAGCATCTGTTTAACACGTTTCAATCCCTAATAGGGATTAATTGAAGTTGCAACTGAATACTCAAAGAGCAATGGCTCTTAATGCTCAGTTTCAATCCCTAATAGGGATTAATTGAAGTTGCAACTGCTCAATCCAGAAGCCTTGCTGTATTTGGTTTTCAAGGTTCAGTGGTGCAAACCTAAAGTAAATATATCGTTTGAGCGATCGCACTGTCAAGAGCAAAGTAGTATAAAATTGCTCAAACCCAGTCAGGGTAAGATTTACAGAAAAGGTGCAGACCTCATTTCTCATCAAATCAGCTTCAAACATAGACAGAATAATAATTTCAGCCCCAAAAATCGACTGCTTTTTTTCTACACCTACTGGTCTGCACCGTCATCAAGCAAAAAACACTGTAGTATTTATTGGCATTTTGCTGCTAATGCGCTAAATTCGACAATCATCTAAAAGTGCGTTTAGCTCTGCAACAATTTTCCAAGGATTTCGACCTTTAAGAATACCAGCAATTGCTGCTTCATAGGGATTTTTACCTGTTTGTTTAACTGCTGCGATCGCTTGTTGATTTGAGAATCCGCGTCCACTAACTAGCCAAGCAGCTAAGACGTGTCCTGTGCGTCCAATTCCACCAGAACAATGAACTACTACTTTCTCATTTTGTTGATTTGCATCTGCTAAGAAGGGTAAAATTTGCTGGGTTAGGGTTGTGCGATCGCTCAGTTGAAAATCTGCTATTGGTGTCCAACAAACTTGATTAAGTCCAAATTTTTGTCGGTAAACTTCAAGTAAATTTGAATAACGAGTTAGCTGAGTCTGAGGAAGCAAACAGCAAACACGCTTGATATTTTGACTCTGCATAAACTCAATCCACTGATTGACTTGATCATTACTGTATCCAGGTCTTGCAGAACCAAATACAATTGTTTCAGTTTCACAAGCCGCAGCAAAGTTGTACATATTGTTTTTGTTGAAACTGAATTTATGATATTTAAGCACTAAAGTGCTTACTACAAACTTATTAAAATTTTTCCGATGAACCACTAGGAACAAGATTCTTTCTGAGCAAGGATAATAAGAAACCAAGGTTTGGTTGAGAGTTTTTTATAGTCTTGAGGGTAGAGTAGTTTACACTCTTCGGTAGGGCGTGGTTCAACAATTTTTTTGATGACAAATCCTGCATTATTGAGTGCGGAAGTCATTGCACTTAATGGACGACGATAAAAGCGTACGCGCACAGGTGTGTCACCAAAGCTGTTCCAAGAGTCTTCTATGAGTTCTGTGGCAAAATAATCAGCTTTTTCAAAAAATTGGAAATCCATGAAAGGATGATGAGTCGAAAACAATAGTAATCCTTTAGATAAGAGAATGCGGTGAAATTCTTTGAAAACACTTTCCCAATCTTTTAAATAGTGGAGAGTTAATGAGCTTAATATTATATCAAATGAATGATCTTCTAAAAAATCAAGGGGTTTATTTAGGTCGGCTTGGTGAACTTGACCCCGATTTTGTAGCCTTTGTCTAGTCAACTGTACCATCTTATTATTGATGTCAATAGCCACAACATCAGCACTGTGATTAATCAACCATTCGGAATATACTCCACCTGCACAACCAGCATCCAATACTCGCTTAAATTTGACATTTGATAAAAGAGATAACATGGCTGGTCTTTCATAGTAAGCATTGTGAGAATTGGACTCTGTAATCTTTACGTAAGCTTCTGCAAAAGCTTCGTAGTCATCAAAAGGTATATGTTTCTGCTGATGATATAAACTCATATTCAATCTCGTTTTTTAGCTGAATTAACTGGAAATGAGGCTAAGAGAGTATTTATAAAGTAAATATATAAGTAGGGCAGGTAAAAAGCGGTTTCGTGAAAAATTATTAGGACTTACGCAATAACTCTCCCAAACTCTTATTTCTTCGTGTCCTTTGTGTCCTTTGTGGTTCGTTGTTTCATGATTTTGCGTAAGTCCTAATTATATCAAGTTCGGATAATTAGTTATACTTCCCACAGTCATTGCACCCCACCCCCAACCCCTCCCCGCCTGCGGGGAGGGGTGGCGAAGCCAGGGTGGGGTTCTTTGGGAATTATAAGTAATCAAGCGAACCTGATATGAGATTAAAATACGCGCCTAATGCAAAGCCAAGTACTACAACTTTGGGAACTAAAGCAACGCACTGGCTCCCCTACATTGATTTTCTTTTTACTTGATAAATAACCTCTAATACTTAATTTAATCTAAATAGTTTTGCTCTATGTATTGAAAAGCAAGTATTGATCACTAAATTAATCCTAATTAACACGTTGCAACACTAAATGATTACGTTCAGTTAAGCTTGCTTGCCATTCAGGTTCAACTACAATTGTGCTGATTTTTTCGACAATGATTGCTGGTCCATTAATATGATCTTCTGGTTGTAAATCTTCTCGTCGATAAACTGGGGTATCATGCCATTGGTCAGCAGTAAACATTTGTACTATCTCGACAGATGCGGGAGGTTGATTGTTAGGACGAGTACGAGTAATTAATGGTTCTTCAGGAGTATCCATTTTCTGAATCACTTCTACTGAAGCGGATTCAACAATTAAGGTTTTTTCGATTTGAATGAAACCATAGCGAGATTTATGTTCAACCTCAAATTCTTGTCGCATCACTGCTACATCTGAGGCAAAATTAATCGTCAAAATCGAGTTAGTTCCTTCATATTTCAAATTAAGTTTTCTGACTATTTCTTCTGCGGTGCTTGCTGCCATTCCACCTGTGCTATCAGTAGAAAGGGGTAATTCATTTCTAGCTTGGGTTTCTAAAATTTGCATTAATTGTTGTAATTGGGGAATTAATGCTTGGGTAAGAGGTTGTTCTACTCCACTTTCTCTAATTGCCCTCACATCAGCTAATCCCATACCATAAGCTGAAAGCACTCCCGCGTAGGGATGCAAAAATATCTTTTTCATCCCTAAAGTATCGGCGATTAAGCAAGCAACTTGACCACCTGCACCACCAAAACAACAAAGCACGTATTGAGTGACATCATAACCTCGTTGCAGACTGATTTTTTTAATTGCGTTTGCCATATTCTCTACCGCAATAGCAATAAATCCGGCGGCTACTTGTTCGGGAGTACGAGTGTCAGTTGTAGTATTTTTGATATCTTGAGCTAATTGGGTAAATTTATCAACGACAATATCTTTATCTAAGGGCAAATTACCATCAGCCCCAAACACAGAGGGAAAATATTGGGGGTGAATTTTGCCTAACATGACATTAGCATCGGTGACAGCTAACGGGCCGCCACGACGGTAACAAGCAGGGCCAGGATTTGATCCCGCCGATTCTGGGCCGACACGATAACTAGAACCATCAAAAAACAAAATTGAACCGCCGCCAGCAGCAATAGTATTTATTGCTAATACGGGAACTCGCATCCGGGCGCCAGCAATTTCCGATTCTAGTTGACGTTCATATTCTCCTTTAAAGTGGGCAACATCTGTACTTGTCCCACCCATATCAAAGGTGATCACTAAGTCAAAACCTGCTCTTTTGCTAGTTTGAACTGCACCAACAATACCCCCAGCTGGGCCACTTAAAATACTATCTTTGCCTTGAAATTGTTGTGCATCGGTTAATCCGCCATCCGATTTCATAAACATTAATCTGACACCAGGTAACTGACTAGCTACTTGGTTGACATAGCGCCGCAAAATCGGAGTTAAATATGCATCTACTACTGTTGTATCTCCGCGACTAACCAGTTTCATTAAAGGGCTTACTTGGTGGGATACAGATATCTGCGTAAAACCAATTTCCTGGGTAAGTTGGGCGATTTGTTGTTCATGATCAGGATAGCGATCGCCATGCATAAATACAATGGCACAACTACGAATGCCCGTATTATAAACTGTTTGTAAGTCTTTTTTGACCTGTTCAATATTGATGGGAGTTAATTCGTTACCGTTAGCATCATAGCGTTCGTCTACCTCAATCACCTGCTCATAAAGCATTGTGGGTAAGATGATATGTCGGGCGAAGATATGAGGGCGATTTTGGTAGCCAATTCGCAATGCATCTTTAAAGCCTTTGGTAATCAGAAGCACAACGCGATCGCCATGTCTTTCTAACAGTGCATTGGTAGCGACTGTTGTTCCCATTTTTACCACTTCAATGGCTTCTGGTGGTATGGATTGATGACGATTAAGTCCGATGATATCCCGAATTCCTTGGATAACAGCATCTTGATATTGTTCGGGATTTTCTGAGAGTAATTTGTAAACTATAATCCATTGCTGATTAGGAAGGGGAACAATCAGAAAACGTTCTTGGTGTTCTGAGAGTTTGTCTATGATTGCTTGATTATCAGTAACCGCAACAATATCTGTAAATGTACCACCGCGATCGGCAAAGACTTTTAGCATGAGATGACATCACCTTGAAGCAAGATTCAAACGAGCGAAAGAACATCACACACAGAACTATAGCACTAAGCAAAAGGAAGAGAAAAATGACAGAGGAAATCAACGTCAAAACAAGCAGTGGTAATGTGTTTGCAGATTTAGCTGACAATGGCGTCATCCATATTATTGATCAAGTTTTGATGCCTGCACTAGTTGTTGCAGAGTAGGAAATTAGAAAAAAATAGCCTACGATTTAAATCGTAGGCTGGCAGCAAAAGTCAAGCCCACGGATTTATCCGTGGAAATCTTTCTTTTTACTTTTTACTTTTTATTTTTTACTTGTTTTGACCCATACCCAAAATACAACCACTGCGGGGAGGAAGATTTAAACTTAATTGTTTCGTTTCTCCCTCATTGTGCCATTCGATCTCAGCATTACCATATAAAAGCTTGTTGGGTTGGCTATGCAAGTTAATATCTATATTTGCTTTTACAGATGCAGTACCAGCATTGACGGCTACTATGATTTCTTCCTGATTTAAACTACGGGCAAATACGTAAAGCTGCCCATAAGCATGTAATACTTGATAATTACCTGTACGCAAGCAGGGATAAGCATGGCGCAGAGCAATTAATTGGCGGTGGGTGTCGAGAATTTCTTGGTTCCAGTTTGCTTCTAGGGGAAAACCACGCCGGGAATCGGGATCAAGACGACCTGGTAAACCCACTTCATCACCGTAATAAATACTACTAGCACCAGGAAAAGTCAGTAATAGTAGAGTTGCTAGTTCCACGCTGGGAATATCGCCTCCAGCAATAGAAATCAACCTAGCGGTATCATGACTTGCTAGCAAGTTTAATTGGGTAAGTTGAATTTCCCAGGGGTAAAGTTGTAGCAGTTTCTGCATTTTGACACCGTATTCAGCCGCAAATAACGGTGGGTAAGGATGATAGGAACGATCTTGTACTTGTTCCATATCGACGCGATCGCCTGCGGTAAATGCAATTGTTGGTGCAGCAAATAAATAATTCATTACACCATCAAACTGCGTACCATCCAACCATTCGCGGGAATCTCCCCAAACTTCACCCACTATATAAGCTTCCGGATTGATCGCTTTGACGCGATCGCGAAACTCTTGCCAAAAACCAGGAGTTTTAATTTCAAATGGTACATCTAACCGCCAACCATCAATGCCAAATTTAATCCAAAATTCGGCAATTTCCATAATATACTCGCGTACTTCTGGATTGTCGTGGTTGAATACTGGTAAAGCCCGATTGTCAGCCCAACCTACATAGTTAGCGGGAAACTCGCCGTTGTAAGGCGAAAGAGGCCAGCCTTCAATTTTGAACCAATCTACCCAAGGCGAATAGGGGCCATTCTCCAAAATATCGTGGAAAAAGAAAAAACCACGACTGGAATGATTAAATACTCCATCTAAAACTATTTTGATATTGCGGGCGTGGGCTGCATCTAGCAATTCCTTAAAAGCCGGATTACCGCCCAACATCGGATCAACTTGATAATAATCGTGGGTATGATAACGGTGATTACTTGCAGATTGGAAAATCGGCGTAAAGTAAATAGCATTAATTCCCAAATCCTGAATGTAATCTAACTGTTCCAGCACACCCCATAGATCCCCTCCTTTATAACCTTGGAGTGTAGGTATCGCATCCCAATCTTCCCAACTCGCATTACGTAACAAGCGCTTACGTGGTTGCTTGCTTCTGGCAAAGCGATCAGGAAAAATTTGATAAAAAACAGCATGTTTAACCCAGTCTGGTGTGCAAATCTCCATGTGTTACCCTCTTTGTCTCCATCGCGATCATCGTTGCAGATACTGGGTTAATTGTGTCTCACACCTGTGGTAGAAAAATTGATTGTAATTGCAGAGTGCGATCGCTATTCCCCAACAAACGGTCGTTAGATCACAACAAACGGTCGTTAGATCACAACAAGCGGTCGTTAGATCACAACAAACGATCGTTAGATCACAACAAACGATCGTTAGATCACAACAAGCGGTCGTTAGATCACAACAAGCGGTCGTTAGATCACAACAAGCGATCGCTATTCCCCAACAAATGATCGTTAGATCACAACAAGCGATCCTAACGACACGATAATTTGACGCATCTGCTCAGACAGATAGTTATTATACTGGTAAATAAAAATAATTTTGCAAGTAATATTTCTTTCAAAAGATTAGCCGAAAGTTACTTATAGATGCTTTACTAAGTATATACTGATCAAATCGTATCTATAGAGAATTCTAGGGGGAAATTTATCTTAAGAAGCTAAAAAACAAATATGAATTTATGTCATTTTTTATACCATTAATTTAAAAGAGTGAATTGTAGAGTAGACTCATTTAGGTTTGAATGTATTCAATTGAAACAGTTAATAGACAGCTAAAACAGTTACAATAAACTGGTATCAAGCAGTTTTTTTCTAAAAGAGAAAAATAATGCAAATCTTAAATTTGGAACAAAATCATCAATTGTGCGATCGCACAGCACATCCAGCAGCTATATTTATTTGTAGCATTGCAAATCAAGTTAGTGCTTTTTTGACCACGGTCATATACATTAAGTTAATGTGTACGAATTTATATCAGTATTCGTACAGCTAGACTGTGCTTGTATAACTGCGAGTGTAAGATAATTTTTGAAATTCCCTTGTTGACAAAAGGCTCAAAAATCAAGGCTAGAGATTTTTTTCTATCAAAAATTAACAAGTATAGGGTTGTCTAGTTAGCTCATGGAAATATCTAAAGCTACACGCAGACGGGGAGTTATGCTGACCTCCGTAGGACTGAAGCGGCTACAAGCAGCGATTTTAAGAGTAGAAATAGCAGAGAATAATGGTAATCGCTTCAGTATGGAACAGTTAAGCGATCGCATAAAAATTTCTACTAAAACGTTGACTCGGTTGTGGTCGTCGAATGCAAGTGTGGATCGCAAAACCCTCAAACTCTGCTTCAATGCCTTTAATCTGGAGTTACGTCGGGAAGATTACACCATCTTGAGTGAACCGAATTACACTGAAAGTTTTCCAGGATTACTAACAAATTTAGACAAAAAAGACATATATGCGTTGGAATTGCCATCGATTAAAGAACTATATGGACATTCTGAATACATTTGGTCATATCCAGATGGTCCAGTTCCTCTAGATTCTCCGCTATATATCGAACGTCCACCAATAGAGAAACTAGCCTATCAGGAAATTACGCAACCAGGGTGTGTAATCAGGATTCGCTCTCCCAGAGATATGGGTAAAAGCTCTCTGGTGCTGCGGTTGCTTGCTTTCGCACAAAAGCAGCGATATCACACAGTCAAATTGGATTGTGATCAAATCGATTCGCTGTGCATGGTTGACTTAAGCCACTTTTTCCGTTTTTTTTGCTGGCGCGTAGCAAAAGAATTAGGTATTGATCCAAATATAGATGCCTACTGGGATGAAGAAATGGGTAGGAAAATAAGTTGTAGTTTATACTTTAAGAATTACTTGCTCAAACAAATCAAACGTCCTGTGGTTCTCGTCTTAGAGCAAGCAGATCGCTTTTTTGAACATGCAGAACTAGCCCAAGAGTTTTTCACTTTGTTGCGTTCATGGCATGAAGAAGGACGAAGAGATCCCATCTGGCAAAAACTGAGACTAGTAGTAGTTTACTCTACAGAAGTGTATGTCTCTTTGGATATTAACCGCTCCCCATTCAATATAGGATTACCCTTACGCTTACCAGAATTTACTGAAGCACAGGTAAAAGAATTAGCTACAAGGCACGGACTAGACTGGAGTTACGGTAACGAAGTGACCCAGCTGATGTCACTTATAGGGGGACATCCAGCCCTAGTTCGGATTTCTCTGTATAATATTTGCTCTCAAAAAATGACTCTAGAACAGCTGATACAGGAGGCGATCGCCAACGGTGGTATCTACCGCCATCATTTGTGGCGACATTGGGCAACTCTACAAGAGCAACCCAGTCTGATGGACACATATACTAAAATTTTGGCGGGTAGGCAAAGTACTTCTGTTGATCCTGTTGAGATTTGCAAGCTTGATAACTTGGGAGTGATCAGCTACGAAGGCGATCGCATCAAACCACGTTGCGAACTCTACCGCGCCTACTTTGAAAAGCAGCTCTCTGTAATTAGTTGATCAATTTTTCTCGTCATTGGTCATTGGTAACTCGCGTTCTGTTTATTAACCAATACAGTTGGTGACAGGATAATTTATTCCAGCGAAAAAAATCGTAGAGACGTTGCATTGCAACCTCTCTACATGTCCGAAATTATGACGAAAAATTCTTAACCGAACCGTACTGCCCCACATCCCCGCGTCTGGTGCGTCTCCCTTCGTGACATACTCCTACACTGATGCAAGCATACAGTGTAGGCTTCTCATCCAATCCGGCTACTGCTTAGGAGGCGATGAGCTTTGTTTTGAGTCCACGGAATGCCCTACCGCAGACTATGATTTCTTACCTTGTAACCCTACA
>NZ_JBHFLM010000123.1:0-166611 GCF_041928655.1 Pelatocladus sp. BLCC-F211
GTTACTCTGCGATCAGCCGCGCAGGGCGCGTCTACGTTCCTCAAACGCCAGGTGCTACAACTCTTGGGACCCCCGCAACGCACTGGCTCCCCAACCTACGCTAGTTTTAGTTTTTAGCCTTAACTGAACCGTATTGACTTAACATGGTTTGATTTATTACTACCGACTTACTTAAATATGAATATTTTAATCTAAATCATAAGTGATTAATAGCACATTGTATTTTTTGATTTAAATGAAGATTAATATTTCTAGGTATTTACGGATAGATTTCTAAGAAAAAATTAAACATTATGTTAATTAATGGTTTTAAGATAAAAAACATAGACAGTGTAGGCAACCTTCCCAAATTTTTGTTTCAATATTGTTTGATTTTTTGTTTGTCTAACTGATAGGTTTTTATCCCAAACTTCAATTTTTACAATCATTGGATGTTAATAATACCATCCTTTGTATTGGTTAGTTTTTAGTTTTGTATGTCTGCAAAATTTAATTGCATACCCCAGATAAAGCTTAGTTATACTATCAGCTTTGTTTAGTTTGTGTATCAGGAAAAAGCAGATACTGTGTAGATATATACATGCTACCAAATAATCATCTAATTTGATTTCAAGATACGTATTTAAACGCCTCTAAAAACATATAGCGCGGTTGATTGCAGATACAACCGCCCTTTGTAAACTTTAAGGATGAATTTTAGTCATCACTAGAGGCTTAAACTTGTTGTCTGAGAAATTAAATAAGTTTGCTATAGATATTTGGTAACAAAGTAAATTGTACTCATAGTTAGTACATACCAGTATTTCCTTCAATTTTTATACGCATATTGACTTATGGGGTCAAGTTGATCTGGTGTTTACTTGACTTGCAGAGTTTTTATGAATCAATTTACTTTACCTGAATTGTACTGCCCATTTCCATCTCAAATTAATAAGCATGTTGATGTTCTGGAAGATTATGCTCTCGAATGGGTGTTGCGCTTTAATCTTCTGGCAAATGAATCAAGTTATCAGCGCTTCTCTAAGTCAAAATTTTTTTTGCTAGCCGCAGGTGCTTACCCATATTGTGATTTGGAAGAATTGAAAATAGGAAACGACTGGTTAAGCTGGGTGTTTATTTGGGATGACCAATGTGATATATCAGAGCTAAAAAAACAACCAGAAGTACTCAAGCTTTTTCAGAAGAGATTTATTGAGATATTGAAAGGAAGAAAACTAACAAGCCAGGATATACCCATGAGCCATGCCTTAGCTGATTTACGAGAGCGGACGTTTCAAAGAGCAAGCGATAAATGGTTCAATTACTTTCTTCATTGCTTTATACAATACTGCCACGGTTGTGTAGAGGAAGCAACTATCCGTGCTCAGGGTATTGTGCCTGATATTGATACTTATATGATGTGCAGGAGATTAAGTGTAGGGGGGTATCTTTTTCTCACAGTCAGTGAATTCTGCAACAAGTTTATTCTCTGTAATGATTTACGAAGAAATGAAATCGTAAAAAGCTTACAAATAATGACAATTGATATTCTTGCTTGGTGTAATGATATTTTTTCAACTTTTAGGGAATTAAACAGCGGTGATGTTCACAATTTAGTATTAGTACAGCATTATCTACATCAAATACCTTTACAAACAGCCATTGAACGTGCAGCTAATATGCATGATGAAAAAGTAAAAGCCTTGATGTTTTTAGAATCGTCTATGTCATCTTTTGGACAAGAACTAGATATTGATTTGGCAAAATATATATCAATAATGCATGATTGGATTCAAAGCAACTGTCATTGGTCTTCTCTCACTAATCGTTACGAAAATACAGAAAAACTGGAGTTAGCGAACTATTAATTTATGTTGAAATTGAAATTTTTTACAAATTCATAATCTGATCTGTTCTGTAAGTTTTCTTACTTCTGAGACATCCTCTGAGCATAATTTTATTTTTGAGATGAAAAAGCAAACTCAACTGCCAAATACTCTCACAACTCCCTCTTTTATACAAAAACTTCAGTGGATTGCTGATCCAGTCAAATATATGGAAAATGCTGCACAGCAATATCCTGATATTTTTACCGCTAGAGTTGTTGGTTTTGGAGATACTATAGTATTCGTAAATCATCCGCAGGGAATCCAAGAAATATTCGCGAACGATAGAAAAAAGTTTGCAACTGTGGGTGAGATAAATAAAATTATGCAACCTTTTTTAGGAGACTATTCGCTGCTTATGCTGGATGGCGATCACCACAAAAGTCAGCGACAACTTTTAATGCCTCCTTTTCATGGGGAACGGATACGGGCTTATGGTGAGTTAATCAATAATCTTACCAAAAAAGTATTTAGTAAGTTACAGAAAGATTTACCCTTTTCGGCTCGTAACGTCATGCAGGAAATATCCCTGCTAGTCATCCTACAGGCTATCTTTGGCTTGTATGAGGGGGAACGTTGTCAAAAACTTCAGCATTTGCTGTCGTTATTTTTGGATGCTTTTCGATCTCCTATTATTTCTAGTATCTTCTTTTTCTCTTTTCTACAAAAAGATTTGGGAGCTTGGAGTCCTTGGGGAAATTTTTTGCGTCAAAGAGAACAAATCAATGAGCTACTCTACGCAGAAATAGCTGAACGGCGGGAGCATCCTGAAAAAGATCGCATTGATATTCTCTCATTACTAATGTCAGCTCGAGATGAAACAGGTAAACCAATAACAGACCAACAGTTGCGTGATGAGTTGATAACCCTTATTCTTGCGGGATATGAGACCACGGCATCAGCAATGGCGTGGGGATTATACTGGATTCACCATTTACCTGAAACACGTGAAAAACTGCTTCAAGAACTGGATAGCCTGGGTGATTCACCAGATTCTATGAGTATTTTCCGACTGCCTTATCTAACAGCTGTTTGTAATGAAACATTACGGATTTGCCCCGTAGTAATGTTTTCTTTTCCCAAGATAGTACAAGAAAACGTGAAAATATTGGGGTATCAATTAGAGTCTGGTACAGCAGTAGTCAGTTCTATTTATCTCACCCATCATCGGAAGGATTTATATCCACAACCTAAACAGTTTAAACCAGAACGTTTTCTTGAACGCCAGTTTTCTCCTTATGAATTTCTGCCTTTTGGTGGTGGTGTTCGTCGCTGTCTTGGCGAAGCATTGGCTTTATTTGAAATGAAGCTAGTATTAGCAACAATTTTGTCACGCTATCAACTGGCGCTCGTAGATAATCAACCTGAAAGACTTCAACGTCGAGGTTTTACTCTTGCGCCTGCTAGAGGAGTCAAGATGATGATTACAGGACAGCGTACAGATCGAGAATCTCTAATGACCATGGCAACTACATCCGCCCTGTAAATATAATCTTCTTTACTGTTGCATTGGAATCTCAATCACAAATTCAGTTCCCTCTCCTAGCGTAGAATAACAGACCAAATTACCCTTGTGTTTGTCTACAATAATTTGATAACTAATTGACAACCCTAATCCTGTACCACTTCCAACCGGTTTAGTAGTAAAGAATGGGTCAAAAATTTTCTGTTGCACTTCAGAATTTATGCCAAGGCCGTTATCAGCAATCCGAATTCTCAGAGTATGATCGTCTGCTACCTCAGTACGAATATGAATTGTAGGAATTAGAATTTGTTGGTTTTGGCTATTTCCTATTGCCCATTTCTGATTTCCATCATCCAATGCATCGATCGCATTACTCAAGATATTCATAAACACCTGATTTAACTGACCAGCATAACAAGTGACCTCTGGCAGTTCTCCATATTCTTTGATGACTTGTATCTCAGGACGATCATTATTTGCTTTAAGTTTGTGTTGCAAGATCATCAAAGTATTGTCGATGCCCTGATGGATATCTACAGGTTTCATATCGGCTTCATCTAAGCGAGAGAAGTTGCGTAGACCCAAAACAAT
This sequence comes from Pelatocladus sp. BLCC-F211, assembly GCF_041928655.1. Classification (NCBI taxonomy): domain Bacteria; kingdom Bacillati; phylum Cyanobacteriota; class Cyanophyceae; order Nostocales; family Hapalosiphonaceae; genus Pelatocladus; species Pelatocladus sp. BLCC-F211. The sequence goes on from NZ_JBHFLM010000123.1 coordinate 3,922, forward strand.
ATTGCGGATACGCGACGTTCCTACTTTCATAGAATCCAAAACTTTTGGCAAGTCTTGCACCAAGAAATCTAGGTCTATTTCTCCAGCTTTTTCAGCAACTTGAGCAGAGATATGGGGATATTCTTGCTGATAAATAGCAATCAACTCTAACAAATCTTGTACGTACTCTTGTGCATGAGTAATATTGCCATGAATAAAGTTGATGGGGTTATTGATTTCATGAGCAATCCCCGCTACCATTTGCCCCAAGCTAGACATTTTTTCACTTTGAATCAGCTGAGTTTGGGCGTTTTGCAAATCCACTATTGCTTGTTTTAAGCGTTGATTATTCTCGTTTAGTTCCTGTGTTCTGCGTTCAACTTTTTCTTCTAAAGTATGGCTATATTCCTCCAAGCTTTCTTTTGCTTGTGCCAAATTATTGTAGAGGATAGCATTCTCTAGAGAGATTGCGGCTTGGGTAGTAATTATTTGTAGAAGTTCTAGGCGATCGCGTGTAAATGCTCCTGTTGTCAAATTATTTTCTAGATACAAAATGCCAATAAATTTGCCCTGATTAATAATTGGAATACATAACAAGCTTTTGGGTCGCTCACGAAGAATATAGCGATCATTTGCTAGAAAATCTTCCAATTTTGCATCATCAACAACAAATCTTTCCTTTGTACGTTTGACATAATTAATCAAATTAATTGGAAGATCATAGCTACAAGAAAGGCTAATTGTAGGAAATTCTGTGTAAGTAGATGTCAAACTGGAATTAGAACTCATAACAGTAACAGTTAAGTCCAAGTCATCACCTGGATTTAGCATTAAAGCACATTTAGAAGCTCCTGCATTTTCCATTACTACTTTCATTAAAGTAGATAATAACTGCTCTAGTTCAATTTCTCCAGAAAGTGCTTGTGATGCTTTAATCACAGATGTCAAATCTAAAGAATCAGAAACACTTGTACCAGAGCTAATTAAAGTCTGATTACTGCTTTGAGTGGATAAAGTTGTGTGATGAGAAGAAGTACTTTTTTCACTAATGTATGGACTTAGTTTGTCTTGCTGAATAATCGGAGCAAGTAATTGGGGATAACGTTTGATCAAATCTTCAACTTTGGCTTTTGCTCCCCAGCGCATATAGCAATAATAGGCATCAGTGAGGTAGGTTTTAGCAATCTTCTGTTTTCCCCATTCTAAATAAAATCTAGCAGCAAGTTCGTTAGCAAGAGCTTCTTCATTGATATATTTATGTTCTTTGGCAAGAGCAATAGCACGATCATAAGAGTCAATTGCTTCAAGATATTCACCCAAAACCCGATGCTGTTCTGCCTCTACTAGATAAAATTTATGTAGATAATTCATTGGAGCATAATGCCCCCATTTCTGCATTTTTGTCTGATTAACTTTTATTCTATCGAGAATCCATTGTTGCTCCGGTTGGTTTGCGCCAGGATACACTGCTAGCTGAGTCAAGGAATCATAAAAATAGAAAAGAGGAACAACTAGCTGTCCTGTACCACACTCTAAATACTTTTCTACCTGGATAGAATTTTCAACTGCTTGAGAAAAATTCTGAAATATGTAACATAAATGTAATTTACTGAAATATAAATATAAAATTCCGACTCCGTCCTTGGCTTCAAGATGAATCGGCAGCATTTTTTCCTCGTCGTAAACTTCACCGATTAAACAACAGGGATTTTCAACAGTTTTTAGCAAGTTCAAGATAGTCTGCCGATAAATCGCGTTCCAGTTAAATACTGTTTTTTGCTTGATTTGAGAGATGGCATCACTGTAAGTTACCAGGTCTTGCTCAAGTGCTGTAAGTTCTTTACCAATGAAATATGAAAAGTAAGAGTAAGCGTTAAGACAATAGGCCGCAAATTCCAAATCTCCTGTTTCTAGACCCACAGAGTAACCTTCCAGTAAAGGTTTTAAACATTCCCTAGTCTGTTCTTTCCAATGCTGAATAGCTGTATTAGATATCAGCATGATCTTAGATTTAAGTTTTTTAATGTTGAACTTAACTAACAGACTTGAAGCCAGTTCCCCAAATTGATAACCAGACTCAATATCTCCCATTACTCCACAAAGTATTAACCCATAAGTGACATAGGCATAGGTAGAAAAGGGAGCATTGCCATATTTCACTGATAAATTAATCTGTTTAAGAGTCATCAGTAGAAATAGTTCAGGAACGACTTGATAGGTAAGACCCACTGCACTGGATAAAATACGCAAAATTGCCAGTGGTTGAATTTCTGTCATTTCAGGCAGGTCAATTAAATCTTCAATCCGCTTATCAGCTAGATTTAATGCTGTTTCTACCATTACTAGCTGGACATCAGATTGAGTAGCATTATCTGGAAATTCTACTCCCAATTTTTTCAAAACAGTTAACGCAGTATTAACTGCTTCCAATGGTTTGTTTTGCGCTCCATAGGCTTTAATTTTGACTTCATAAACTTTCACTTTTTCCAGCAGTGTTTTAGCTTGTGCTAAAACTATCTGGATAAATTGCTCCATCTTTTCAAAGTCACCAGCCAAGTATGCTACTTCTGCTGCTGTTTCATATAAAGATAGAGTCAGATCATATTTTCTTTCCCAGCTATTATCTTTTAATAATTCGATACCAGTAGTTAAATATTTTATTGCGGTTGCATATGCTGTGGATGCTAAAGCCCTACGTCCAGCAATTAAATTCATAGCAGCGAGTTCATCACTTTCCACCTGGTTGGTGATTAAATCTAGCGCTATATTGAACTGATTGACTAGAGCAAAAATATTTTCTTCTCTATCTTGAAGTGGAAATTTTTTCAATAACAGCTTTCCTATTTTGAGATGAATTGATTTTTTCTTCTCTTCAGGAATTAGTGAATAAGCAGCTTGTTGAACTCGATCATGGACAAATTTATATTTTGGTAATTGATTTTTGTTAATTGCTAATTGAGTCGATTGCCTAACATCATCTATTATTAATGATTTATCAGTATCTTCAATAAATAACTTGTACTCTTCAGTTTCAGGTATAACCAATCCTTCGTGTAAAGACGTCCATAGATCGGAAGCAGTGTCTATTGCATTCTTTTCATATACAATTGATAGTGTTTTAAGGTCAAATTGATTACCAATACACGCTGCTAATTTCAGCACTTCTTGGCTATGTCTCGGCAATTTTTCTAGTTGCATAGCCATAAACTCTACAACGTCATCTGTAAGTGACAACGTCATGATCTTTGAAAGATTATATTGCCAGTAACCAACATCAAAATGAAATTTAATTAGTTGTTCTGCATGTAAAGACTTCAGAAATTGATTGGTAAAGAATGGATTACCTTTAGTTTTGGCAAACACCATTTGAGTCAGAGGAATAGCCATTGCTTCAGTACAGTGCAGAGTATCAGCAATCAAGCGATTTAAATCACTCTGATTTAATGATTTTAGTGTAATGGTATGAATAATACCTCTAGTTTTTTCAATTTCGTTGAGTGTTAAATAGAGCGGATGTGTTCTAGAAACTTCATTATCTCGATATGCACCAATCAGCAATATACTTCCTTCATTAGTGCCTATTTCTTTTGATTCAAAGTCTTGTGTATCCTCTGACTTAGGTGAATACAAAACAGGAGAATGAATTGAAGTTGTCAGTAATTGGAGAAATTTTAAAGATGCAGCATCTGCCCATTGCAAGTCGTCCAAAAATATAACTAAGGGATGCTCTTTACTAGTAAAGACCTGAATAAATCTTTGAAATGATAAATTAAAACGATTTTCAGCAGCATTGCTAGACAGTTCGTCAACTGGAGGTTGCTTGCCAATTATTTGTTCTAGTTGAGGAATAACATTAATAATGACTTGAGCCTGATCCCCCAAAGCTGACAATATCTTCGCTTTCCATTGTTGAATTTCAACATCAGATTCTAACAACAATTGCCTGATTACATCTTGAAAAGCTTCTACCCATCCAGAAAAAGGAATATCGCGTTGAAACTGGTCAAATTTTCCTTTGATGAAGTAGCTACGCTGACGGACAATGGGTTTATGAACTTCGTTAACAACAGCAGTTTTACCCACACCAGGATCACCAACAACTAATATCATCTCTGCCTTTCTAGCAGAGGAAAAAGTCGCAATATCTTCAAAAGCAGCAAGTAAAACTTCCACTTCTCGTTGACGACCGTAGAGTTTTTCGGGAATGAGAAAACAGTTTGATATATCTCTAGTAGCTAATTCAAAGGAATCTATTTTATTAGTCTCTTGCCGCTGTTGTTTACATATTTCTAAGTCGTACTTTAAACCTAAAGCACTCTGATAGCGGTCTTCAGCATTTTTTGCCATTAGCTTGCTGATAATTTCAGACAAGATTGGTGGAATCTTAGAATTAATTTGGTTGGCTTTTGGTGCTTCTTTGGCAATATGAGAGTAAACTAACTCCATCGAGTCAGCAGCTATGAAGGGTAACTGTCCTGTGAGGAGTTCAAAGAAGGTGACACCGAGGGAATAAAAGTCGGTGCGGTAGTCAATCCCCCGATTCATTCGTCCAGTTTGTTCTGGAGAAATATAAGATAGCGTACCTTCTAAAACATTGGGATTGGTAAGACATTGAATCTCTCTTGGCAAAAGAGAGGCAATACTGAAATCAATTATTTTGATCTCTTTTGTGATGGGATTGATCAAAATATTGGCAGGTTTGATGTCTTTATGAATAACACGTTGACGATGTAATTGGTCAAGGATAGAAGCAATTTGAATGCCAATCTCAAGGAAATCAGTTAGAGGTAATTCAAAGTTATTAATATTGACAACCGTAGATATTTCTACGCTGTTTTTGCCTAGCCAATGTTGAAGCGAAATTCCGCCAAAATCTTCCATCACAATGGCATAGCCGTTGTGGTAATTTTCTAAACTATAAGTTTTAACTATGCCCGAAAAATTAAGTTTTTTAGTAATTATATATTGATTGCGAAATTGAGCAATTTCATTGAGGCTAGGGTACTCATTTCGCATCACTTTGATGATGACAGGCTGTTGATCTTGTTCTCTAATACCACGATAAACAATAGTTCTACTACCTAAGTAGATTTGCTCAGTAATGCAATAGCCAGGAAAGGAAATAACTCTATCTAATGGTAATAACATTTTTTAGTTGATTCTGATGATAGGACCCATAAATTTAGTATTCCCACTGGTCTATTACTGCTATCATCTACTTTCATCAAATCATGTATATTTTGTGCAATATATTAAGGAAACTCAGACATCGATTATACATATACAAAATTAAAAATTCTATATATGAATAATAATTATTCAAGCAAAAAAGCCTGCTTAGGCAGGCTAGTGGCTCTAAATAGGAGCATAAAAGTTCAATTAATACTACTTAATTTTCTGTTTTACAAAGGTTACAACCTGAGCTAATTGTTTCTTCAAAGCATCTATTTCCGCTTGCATTTTGACAATTTTTTCATTTAACGCCTGAATCTCATTAGCTGAGGAAGTAATGCTGAGATCAGGACTTGCTGTTACATTGTTTTCAGCAGTAGATGCTGCTACTGGTGTCTGTTCTGGACGCGGCTGTTTAGCTTTTGTCATGGCTGACTTAATTGCGCCAATAAGTTGCTTTTGATCAAAAGGCTTACCGAGAAATTCAAAATTTTCAAATGGTTCTGAGATTTTCTCTGTAACCTCTTCCTTGCGACCAGACATGATCACCAGAGGAATTTTCCTGAGATCGGGTTGAGATTGAATCTGCTGAAAAACTTCCCAGCCACTCATTTTTGGCAACAGGAAATCCAACATAATCAAGCTGAGTTTTTCCTGGCGGATTAAATTCAGTCCTTCTAGACCGTCTTTTGCTTCCAATACATCGAAGTTACCCGGAGGTAACATTTCTCGTACTTTTACCCGGACAACTGTAGTGTCATCGATAACTAGAACTTTGTTACTTACCACGACTGCTTGCTCTAACAGAAACTTTAGGTTTTGATAGTGTTTTTACTGCCTTACGGCTCTGAGTTCTCCCACTATACTCAATATTTATCTTGATTGGGGGATAGTATTTTCATGGAGAAGTATTGACTTTTCAAAGTGTTTTAACTAACTTCGGCTGTTGTGATTTGTAATTTGTGTCATGGTGATAAAAGTAGACTTTTTGCAGAAATCGGGAAAGGGGGAAAGGGTAACGCTTAAAGGGATAAAAACTTCCTTTCTTCATTTACCCTTTATCTTTGCCCCGATTTAACTAAACCTCCTGAATTTTTTGGATGTCATGACCTCATCTAGAACAAATCAACTCAAGTCTGAAATTGCTGCTATGCCAACGTGGTTACGTCGCCCAATTGGCAAAGCTAGTGAACTCTCGACGGTACAACGCATTATCAAGCAGCGTCAGATTCATACTATTTGTGAAGAAGGACGTTGTCCGAATCGAGGGGAGTGTTACGCCCAAAAAACTGCGACTTTTTTACTTATGGGGCCAACTTGCACTAGGTCTTGTGCTTTTTGTCAAGTAGATAAAGGTCATGCACCTATGCCTCTAGACCCAGAGGAACCGAAAAAGGTGGCAGAAGCTGTGCAACTATTGGGACTACGTTATGTAGTGCTGACTTCTGTAGCCCGTGATGATTTACCTGATCAAGGCGCTGGTTGGTTTGTGAAAACAATGGAAGCGATTCACCAAGTCAAGCCAGAGACTCAAATTGAGGTGTTGACTCCAGATTTTTATGGAGAACAGCAACGTATAGCTGCGATCGCCAACAAAAAGCCAGCTTGTTATAACCATAATATCGAGACAGTACGACGGTTAACTGGGCCAGTACGCCGAGGCGCAAAGTACGATCGCTCGCTTTTAGTTTTACAAATTGTCAAAGAAATCGACCCCACTATCCCCACCAAATCCGGTTTGATGCTAGGACACGGAGAAACTGTCCAAGAAATCATCGAAACCATGACAGAACTGCGCCAAGTCGGATGCGATCGCTTGACAATTGGGCAGTATATGCGTCCTTCATTAGAACATTTACCAGTGCAAAAATACTGGACACCAACAGAATTTGACGAATTGGGTGCGATCGCCAAACAAATGGGATTTAGCCACGTTCGTTCCGGTCCTCTGGTTCGTAGTTCCTATCATGCTGGGGAAGAAGAGTAGGGCATCGGGTATTGGGCATTGGTCATGAATCAGTTAACAGTCTAATTTTGATAACTGATAACTGATAACTGATAACTGATAACTGATAACTGATAAGTCCCCCTTGTCTCCCGATCCCCTTTCCCCTTTCCCCGATCTACCCAAAATCACGAAAATATTTTTAACGAAAGTGGCAAATAGGGACATCTGTTTGGTATTTCTGAAGAAGTCCTTAAGTTAGGAGTTCATCCGATGGCTAAAGCAGATACTACAGCAGATTTACCCGTAGCTAAATCAACAGCAGCTAAACCCCCCTACCCATTTCGTACGGGTTGGGCGTTGGCGCTTTTAGCTCTCAATCTCCTTGTAGCTGCCTATTACTTCCATATCATTGAATAATTAAGCGGCTCAACTGGGAAAGGGGATCGGGGATCGGGGAAAGGGAGACAAGGGAGACACGGGGACACGGGGAATATTTTTGATAAATTCTCCCCTCCCTTGTCTTTTACTCTCCCTTGTCACCGCGTCTCTTCCCAATCCCCAATCCCCAATCCCCAATCCCCAAATCAGATCGTGCCTCGGAACAAACCTTTGGGACGAATGAGCAGCACTAAAATCATAATTAACAGGGCTACACCTTGTTTATACTGAGAACCAAGCAAAGGTGTACTTACTTCTTGGACAATGCCGATAATAAAAGCAGCAGCGATCGCACCGTAAGGATTACCAATTCCGCCGAGAATTACTGAAGCAAACAAAGGTAATATTAAAAACCAACCCATGTTAGGTCGTACAGCTTCACTTAGCCCTAACATGCTTCCACCTAAAGAAGTCAAGCTACCTGCTATCACCCAAGTCCACAATACAACCTGGTCAACATTGATACCAGAAACTCGTGCTAAGTCAATATCATCAGCAACGGCTCGCATTGCTTTACCGATTTTCGTATTTTGTAGGAGGTAATGCAGAGCCAAAATGACTAATATTGCTAAAACAACCACCAACAGCTTGACTTGAGGTATCTTGATTCCCCAAAAGTCTAAAGCTTGAGCAATTGGTACATTGTATTTTTGATTGCTACCACCCCAGAAAAAGATAATGCCATTGCGAAGGAATAGAGCTAGCCCAATGGAAATAATAATAAAGGTGGTGGAAGTAGCCCGAATCGAACGCATTCTTGACCACAGCAATTTTTCTGACAATAGCATAGCAGCAACAGTCCCTACTGCTGCTAGTATCATTGACAGCCAAATATTTATGCCAGTGGAATTGACAAGCAATGTTAAATAAGCACCGAGAGTGAGAAAGTCACCATGGGCAAAATTGGACAACCGTAAAATCCCATAAGTGAGAGTAAGTCCGACTGCACCCAAAGCGATAATACTGCCTACCGAGATCCCGTTGACGATTAATTGAATTAGTTGTGCATTCATAGCGTTATTTTTGTTTTAAGCAATTACAGCATAAAAGTTTCATCAAAAAAATCTTGTATTGCTTTCAAACTCGACATTTCCAGTTTTAGTCTGTAAATATAAAAAGAGGAGTGCGTTAATATACATAGCATCCTATTTGCACAAAAGTGCAAAGCTAAACTTCTTAAGCGGTCTAGTTGACCATGCAGCAGTATTCAAGCTTACCAGAACCAAACTCACAAGTAGATGCAACACCAACAGTTTTGACAACTATCCAACAACTGCAAGCTGAGTTGTGGCTGGAACACAGCTTAAGTCGGTTACAAAATCGCCTCAATGATTGTCTGGTAAGTCTGACTAGCAATCAACAAACAGTGGCTGGAGAAGCAGAAATATTTCAAACTGTGGTTAACGAACTAAATAGTGTTTTGAATAACACTAAGGTAGCGATCGCACTTGTAGAAACACAAAAAAATGTTGGCAAAGTTTGTTTTGTTCCGACTTCAACCTCTCGACATTCATCATCATTAGTGATACAAGGGACGCAGAAAAAGAAAAAAAAACTCCGTTTGAAATTAGCAGAAGAAATAGACATTGATGATTTGCAGTTGCTTGCACAACAAGAACCACCCGGTGCTTGGCAATTAACCAATAATATTGATGGCGTAATTGGTTGGTTAATTATTGCTAGAACACCTGTAGAGTCTGATAATAATTCATTCCAAGACGCTTGTGTACAAATCACACCACAACTGCTGACACGCGCTGCTCAACAATGCGTTACTACCATAACCCAATTGCGGAAAGTACAATCTTTACAACGCCACTGTCAACAATTAGAAACTATTAATCAAGAACTAGAACGTACTAATCAACTTAAAAATCAATTTTTAGCAAACACCAGTCACGAAATCCGCACTCCTCTAAGTTCAATTACTGGTTTTACCCACCTACTTATAGCCCAAGGGTATGAACCATCCAAAGAACGTCATCAAGAATATTTAGGCATTATTCAATCTAGTAGTAAGCACCTGTTGGCTTTGATTAACGATATTTTGGATTTGTCTAAAATTGAAGCCAATCAATTAGAAATGCAATGGGAACAAGTTGATTTGCCAATATTATGTCGCAATGTTTTAATTCTCCTGAAAGAAAAAGCTACGAATAAAGGTTTAAAACTATCACTCGAATTAGATCCTAATGTTAATACCTTATTAGCTGATTCCTTGCGACTCAAGCAAATGCTGCTTAACTTGTTGTTTAATGCCGTTAAATTTACCACTAATGGCAGCGTTGGTTTACAAGTTAAACTCAACAATTCTTGGATATATTTTACAGTTTGGGATACTGGTATTGGCATCTCTCAAGAACACCAAGCAGAACTTTTTCAACCTTATTTTCAAATTTATAACAGCGTAGTTAGTCGAAACGAAGGGACTGGTTTAGGATTGGTAGTAACTAGAAAACTCGCTGAACTTCACGGTGGTAGGGTAGAAGTAGAATCAGAACTAGGTTCTGGTTCTCGATTTACGATTGTACTACCCCTCAAACAGCAGGAGAGCGGGGGAGTGGAGGAAATAGAGGAAGACACGGAGATTGAAAGACGCGGTGACGCGGAGAATTCTTCTGTCCCCGTGTCACCGCGTCCCGGCGTCCCCGCGTCCTCTTCTGACTCTCCAAATATTTTGTTAGTAGAAGATAACTCACACAATGCCCGATTAATACAAATTTATCTGCAAAAATTGGGTTATCAGATCAATTTGGTCAATAACGCAGAGCAAATGTGGAAAATATTAGACCAAAACCAGCAAAAGCCAGCCGTAATTTTATTAGATATTAAACTACCAGATGAGAATGGTCTAGCAATCATACAAAAGTTGCGAGAACATCAGCAGTATCGAACCATTCCGATAATTGTGCAAACTGCAATGGCGATGAAAGGCGATCGCGAAATTTGTCTAGCAGCAGGAGTCAATGAATATATTTCTAAACCGATAGATTTGCCATTGTTAGGAAATTTGGTATTAAAATATATATGAACCTGGGCAAGGTATTGGCGGATGATGCACAGTTCTACTTGAATCTTTTGAAAAGGTGGGAGATTAGGGATTTTCAATCGGAATTGCGATCGCAAACTCTGTTCCTTTGCCCAGTTCTGACTTACAAGTCAAGGTTCCACCATGCTTTTCCACAACAATTTGACGGGCAATAGATAATCCTAATCCCGTTCCTTTACCCACAAGCTTAGTTGTAAATAAATGATCAAAGATTTTTTGTTGCACTTCCTCTGACATTCCCGCCCCATTATCTTTAATCCGAATTAAGACAGAATTTTCCTCTACATCCAGAGTAGTCTGAATTGTAATTTGATTGGGATTTGCCTGGAGATCACTAAAATTACGCCCTTGATTGGACTCCTCTAGAGCATCAATAGCATTAGAGAGTAGATTCATAAATACCTGATTGAGTTGTCCAGGAAAGCATTTGACTAGCGGTAAATCACCATAATCTCTCACTACTTCAATTGCGGGATGAGCATCTGACGCTTTCAAGCGGTGTTTGAGAATTAGGATAGTGCTATCGATACCTTCATGGATATTAAAGGGAATCTGGCGATCGCTATCTGTTCTAGAAAAAGTTCGTAAGCTGATACTAATATTTAAAATGCGATCGCTACCGTCTTGCATTGAGGAAATCAGTTTGGGTAAATCCTCTCGGATATACTCAAGGTCAATCGCTTGAATTTCCTTATGAATTTCCACAACCGGGTTGGGATAGTGCTGCTGATAGAGGTCGATGAGATTAAACAAATCCTGAATATAATCCTGCGCTGGTTGCAAGTTTCCTGCAATAAAGCCAACAGGATTGTTAATTTCATGACCAACACCAGCAACGAGATTCCCTAATGTTGACATTTTCTCGCTCTGTACCAACTGTAGCTGCATCTGTTTCAGGTTTTCAAGCGAGTGTTCTAGCTGTTGAGCATACTCTTGAGACTGCTGATAAAGACTAGCATTTTCTAAGGAGATAGCAGCTTGGGAGCAGAGTAGGTTAAGAACGGTGAGGCGATCGCTTGTAAATGCCCCTGTAATCAGATTATTTTCTAAGTAAAGGATACCAATCAATTTCCCTTGTCTGAGAATCGGATTACACAATACGCTCTTGGGTTGCTGTCGGATAATGTAAGGATCAGAGGCAAAAGCAGTCTCCGCCGTTGCATCATCCATTACTAGAGTTTCCCCAGTGCGTTTGACATAGTTGAGAAGGGTAACGGGAACCTCTTGACTGGATTCAACTGGGAGAGATTGCAGGACTGTAGGGACGGATTCATTAACCGAAGAGTCCTGATCTGAAAATTTCATTAAACCTGTCCCTATTGCTTCTATCACCAAATTGTCATCTTTAACTAAAATCAGAACACATTTTTCGGCTCCTGCGTTTTCAATCACCACTTCCATCAAAGCAGAGAGCAACTTGTCAAGCTGAATTTCGCTAGAAAGGTTTTGAGAAGCTTTGATGACAGTTGTCAAGTCCAAAGCTTCTGAAATGCTTGTACTGCCTGAAATGATGGTTTGAACAGTCCTATGGGTAGATAAGGAACTGCTATCTAAAGTAGCGAGGGTGGTTGTGGGATTGAAGCGTATTTTTTCCCGTTGTAGAATGGGAGCAAGTGATTCAGGATAGCGTTTTTCTAAATCTTTAACTTTTGCCTTGGCTTCCCAGCGAGCATAACCGTAGTAGGCATCTGTGAGATATGGTTGGGCAATTTTCTCCTTGCCCCATTCCAGGTAAAATTTAGCTGCCAGCTCATTACTAAGAGCTTCTTCTTGGATGTATTTATTTTCTTTGGCGACCGCAATAGCACGATCATAATAGTCTATTGCTTCCAGATATTCGCCGATAACTCGATGCCGTTCTGCCTCTACAAGGTGGAATTTGTGCAGAAAATTCATCGGAGCATGATGCGCCCAAATCTGCATTTTCCCCTGGTTAGCAGCTACCTTTTCTAATATTAATTTCTGCGATTCATTGCTGACATGAGCATACCGGGAAAGCTGTACCAAAGAATCATAGAAATAAAAAACAGCAACAAGGATTGTACCAGTGGCTCCTGATAAATATTTTTCTGCCATTTCTGCATTTTCAGCAGCTTCAGCGAATTCCCCAAATAAATAAGATAATATAAATTTATTAAAATATAAGTGAAATATGCCGGTAATATCGTTAGTTTGTGTTAAAAACGGCAGCAATTTCTGCTCATTACATGATTCACCAATTAAATAACCGGGATTTTCCGAACCACTCATCAAGTTGAGAACTGTTTGTCGATAGGTTTCGTTATAGCTGAGGCTTGTTGCTAGCTTCAATTGCCTGAGAGCATCGCTATATGTAACCATTTCTCCTTCGAGTTCTTCCAGTTTCCTACCCATGAGATATAAGTTGTAGCAGTAGCAGTAAGCACAATAGCCAGCAAATTCTAAAGCTCCTGCTTCCAGCAATCCAGAATATAGTTCTCGTAAAGACGCTTGTAAGTTCTCCCTGACATTTTCCTGCCAATGTATGACGCAAGCATGGACTATAAATGATGCTCGGTATGTGAATTCTTTCGCAGCATGGAATTGCTCCGACAGTTTCAAAGCGAGTTTACCAAATTGATAACCCATCTCAATATCCGTCATCCCGCCACAGAGAATTGCAGCGTAATACGCATAGGCAACGGTAGATGCGGCAATATTACCGTGTTTAACTGATAAATTGACCTGTTTGTATACAATCAGTGGTAACAATTCCGGAATGCCATTATAGGCAGCACCAGCGACCATTGATAAAATTCTCATGGCTGCGAGATGAATAGGATGTTGCATCTCTGGCAGGTTGATCAAGTCTTCGATGTGTTTTCCCGCCAAATTTGCTCTGACTTCTGCCAATTCCATCTGAAGATCCGACTGTGTAGGCTGTTCTGGAATTTCTATCCCCAAGAGTTTTAGAACAGCAAGTCCAGTTTTCACCGCTTCCAGTAGTTTGTTTTGGGCTGCATAAGCTTGGATTTGGATGTCATACACTTTCACTTTTTCTAAAAGAGTTGTGGCTTGTTGCAGCACCACTTGTGACAATCGCTCCATCTCCTCAAAGTTCCCACTGAGGTGCGCCGCCTCTGCTGCATCCTCATAGAGAGCTAAAGTTAGGTTATATTGACTTTGCCAGCTATCTACTGCTAGTAATTCTCTTCCCACTGTGAAATACTCAACCGCTGCACCGTAAGCAGTTGCAGCCTTCGCTTTCCGTCCAGCCAGCAGATTTAACTGAGCAAGTTCGTCTCGTTGAGTTTGATGGCTGATTAACCCCATCCCCATATTCAATTGATTGACAATCTCAAAAATATTCTCTTCTCGTTCTGCTTTAGGAGTATTGCTCAACAGCAGTTGCCCAATTCTGAGGTGAGTGGATTGTTTTCTATCTTCGGGAATCAGACAATAGGCAGCTTGCTGAACTCGGTCATGGAGAAATTTATAATTTGGTAATTGGGAATTGGTAATTGGGAATTGAGTAGATTCTTCGCCGTTACCTATTACCGACGACTCATGATTATTTGACTGAAAGAACTTGTAAACTTCACTCGTAGGAATAATCAGTCCTTCTTGCAAAGCTTTCCATAAATCTGTCGCTGTCTCAGAAAGGGATTTTTCATAGACAATTGCGAGATTTTTCAAGTCAAAAGAGTTACCAATACAGGCAGCAAGTTTTAACACTTCCTGAGTAGCAAAAGGCAACTTCTGTAACTGAAGCGCCATAAACTCTACCACATCATCACTGAGAGCCAGCGCCTTTACTTGAGCGATGTCACATTGCCAAGAACCCGCCTCGAAGTCAAACCAAAGTAGCGCATCTTCATAGAAAGACTTGAGTAATTGATTAGTAAAAAAGGGATTGCCTTTAGTTTTTTGATCTACCAGTTCAGTCAGAGGCAAAGCAATATTGAGAGAACAATTAAGAGTATCTGCAATCAGATGGTTTAAATCAGATTGCTTGAGGGGAGTGAGAGTTATAGTATTAATAGTTACTGAAGCTTTCCTAATCTCCTCCAAAATCAATATCAAAGGATGGGTTGGCTTGACATCGTTATCCCGATATGCACCAATGAGTAACAGATAGCGGTTATCTGCCTCACTCATTAATAGCTGCATCAACTTCAAAGAAGCCGAATCTGCCCATTGCAAATCATCCAGAAACATCACCAAGGGATGCTCTTTTGTAGTAAAGACTTGGATGAATTTTTCAAACAGCAAATTAAAGCGATTTTGAGCAGCATTACCAGACAGTTCTGGAACTGGCGGCTGTTGACCGATAATTCTTTCTAATTCGGGAATGACTTCGATAATGACCTGAGCATTTTCCCCCAAAGCCGACAGAATTTTAGTTTGCCACTGTTCAATTTGAGCATCACTTTCAGCGAGCAATTGTCCCATCAAATCGCGGAAAGCTTGCACAAAGGCTGAAAAAGGAATGTTGCGTTGGAATTGGTCAAATTTACCCTTGATAAAGTAACCCCGCTGCCGCACGATGGGTTTGTGAACTTCGTTGACAACAGCAGTTTTGCCAATTCCAGAGAACCCGGCTACCATCATCATTTCGGTGTTTCCCTGTGCCACGCGATCGAATGCGGCGAGCAAGGTTTTTACTTCTGCTGTACGACCATAGAGTTTTTCTGGAATAATAAAACGGTCAGAAATATCCCGACTGCCTAACTCGAAGGAATTTATTTTCCCAGTTTGTTGCCACTGGTGTAAGCAGGTTGTCAGGTCATGTTTTAGCCCCAAAGCACTTTGATAGCGTTCTTCCGCATTTTTTGCCATCAGTTTGCTGATCATGTCAGACAAGACTGGGGGAATGTCAGCGTTGATGCTGTGGACAGAAGGTGGTTGCTGGGCAATATGACAGTGAACCAACTCCATCGGATCGTCCGAATAGAAGGGTAACTGTGCCGTTAAAAGTTCAAAGAAGGTAACTCCTAACGAATAGAAATCACTGCGATAGTCAATACCCCGGTTCAAGCGTCCGGTTTGTTCGGGAGACAGATAAGCGAGAGTACCTTCGAGGACATTGGGACTGGTAAGAACTTGTGTTTCTCTGGGTAGTAATGAGGCGATGCTAAAGTCGATGAGTCTGACCTCAAGGGTGGTACAGTTAATCAGGATGTTAGCGGGTTTAATGTCTTTGTGAATGACTCGGCTGCGATACAATCCTTCTAAGGAGGAGACGATTTGCAGGGCAATGTGAAAAAACTCACTCAATGATTCAGCATTTCCCCCCATTCCCCGATCTCCCCATCTTCCCAACTCATCCTGGAGGGAGATACCACCAAAGTCTTCCATGACTAAAGCATAACCGTTGCGGTAGTTTTCTAGGCTGTAGGTTTTGATAATTCCAGGAAGATTGAGATTTTTGGTAATGGTGTACTGATTGCGAAATTGTACAAGTTCTTTGAAACTGGGATACTCACTCCGCAGGAGTTTAATCACAACGGGTTCTTCGTCTAAGATGCGCTGTCCTCGATAAACCAGGGTTTTTGTGCTTTCGTAAATTGGTTCGGTGATGCGATAGCCTGGAAGTGTAATCGTGCTGGTAGTGTACATAAAAAAGCTGGTTAACTGAAGAATCTGAAGACCCTTAAAACATAGAATTCCCTGATATTTGCACAATCTAACAAATTGGTGTCAACCAAACTCAGTACCATAGAAGTCAAACACCAATGTTAGCAAGCACCCTGACTGATTAAGATGGTTTACGACGCATAAATATACGTACTCGCCCAAAATACTAGTTTGTCAAATTTAAATTGATGGATCACAAAGTTCGTAGTCAGGACTTTAGTCTTAAAATATTAAGCACGCGCATTGCTGACTACAAACCCTCAAAACTAGCTTGACAGACCAATACTAAGAGCGTTAAATACATTATCCCAGAGCCAATAAAATGCACGTAAGCTTATGCGGCTATTAACGGTTGCTCAATCTTGTGCCTTTGTGCATACGCCAATAGTTCATTCATTGATTCTGTGAAAGCTACAAACAATATATCGACTATCTCAAGTAGCTCTTGACGAGTCTCATCTGTCAGTTGTATGTCTTCAAAAAAATGCACCACATCATGTGTATTGAGATTGTGTTTATTTTCCATGTCTACATGATGTCCCCCAAAATATCGGTATTGTTTTTTGGTAATTGGTTGAAGTTCCTTAATAACTTGTTCTGTCATAAAGAAAAAAACATTTGCTGCCGCTTCTGCTACCTCTATTGCTACTAGCCTTTTCCAAGGATCTGATTTGAAAATATATCGCTCCATTCGAGGGCAAACCTGGCGTGTTTTTTTGGTTTCATCACCCCAAATAAATCTCAAAGCATCAGTGAAACTAAGTGATTTGTCTAGCCCTAGTTTTTGAATGTCTTCCAGAAGCCACTGCCAGTGGTTTTGTTCTTCATAAGTGTGTTGATTGATTAATGCTTGAATTGTGTTACTGGTTGGTTCTTCTCTAAAAACATATGTGCATAGCTCTCCAAAACCCATAACTAAAGGAGAAAGACAGGGAGCAAAAACCAGTCTTTGTCGTGGGTCTATGCTTTTGTCTTGCAGAAATTCAAATAATGGTAATTGAGCAAATTCTTGTTTTCTCTTTTCAATTAATGCAAATATTTCTTTCATCTGAATCTACCTGTCTATTATTCATTAATTCACTTGATTTTGTGACCAGTATTATCTTTGTTTATTTAAGCCAATACTGGTCAACTCATTACCAGAAATATATGCCTGTTGAGTCTGGATTTGCATCGGAACATTCAACTATTTTTCATTCAATAGCAAGATGAACTATTGATGAAAATTAATATTCGCCTACTTGAATACATGGAAATAGAGAATATCTGTTAGATTTTTGATAAAAGTTATTCTAAAATCATGGAGTACAGATTCAATATCAACCGTTCGTCTATACTCATCCGTAGATATTAAGAGACTTCCAAAAAAAAATATATACTTTTAATAATTACAGCTTCAAACCCCGTAACAATGTCTAGCCTGGGGAAATGGGAAGATAGAACGGTGGGGGCTTGTAAAATGTAATTAGTAGGGTGCTGTAGTGTTTAGTTAGATTAACAAATGATGCTGACAGAAAAATTTGAGCAACTAAAAGCAATATTTGCACAGATGCAGCAAGCTTTAATTGCTTACTCTGGTGGTGTTGATAGTACTTTGGTTGCTAAGGTTGCTTATGATGTCTTAGGCGATCGCGCTTTGGCTGTAACAGCTGTTTCACCGAGTCTGTTACCTGAAGAATTGGAAGATGCCAAAATTCAAGCAGCAACAATTGGGATTCCCCATCAAATCATCGTCACACACGAGATGGAAAATCCTAATTACACTTCCAATCCTGTTAACCGTTGTTATTTCTGCAAAAGTGAATTGCACGATACCCTCAAACCCTTAGCTGTGGAAATGGGTTATCCCTACGTGATCGATGGGGTAAATGCTGATGATTTACATGATTATCGCCCAGGAATTCAAGCAGCAAAAGAAAGAGGTGCGCGATCGCCTCTTGCAGAAGTTGGTATCACCAAAGCCGAAGTCCGACAACTTTCTCAACAACTCGGTTTACCTTGGTGGGATAAACCCGCCCAACCTTGTCTGAGTTCCCGTTTTCCCTATGGTGAGGAAATCACTGTAGCGAAATTACAACGTGTAGGTAGGGCAGAAATTTATCTACGTAAGTTGGGATGGAAAAATTTAAGGGTACGTTCAGAAGGCGATACTGCCAGAATTGAATTATCACCAGAACAAATCAAAGACTTTGTGTTAAATACAGATTTAAAAACAGTAGTTTCTACATTTCAAGAGTTGGGTTTTATCTACGTAACTCTAGATTTAGAAGGTTATAGCAGTGGCAAATTAAATCGAGTTTTAAATTCGCAACAAGCCTTGACTAACGCCGCACAGTAAATTGACTTAGCAAAGCAGTTTATGAAACTTTGTTCAGCAATAGTTTAATTGGGGCTTGCTTGTCCAAAATAATTAAAGATGAAGAAAATTTATTACACAATGTTTGAAGCCGGAAAATTTCTATGATTATCGGGATAAAATAGGTGTAAATGTTTCATTGGGAGAGCGAGCTATGGATAAAAGTTCGCCTCGTTATGTTTATAAATTAGTCGGCATCAAAAATCGACGAGAATTTTTAAAGTATATGGCAGGCAGCGCGATCGCCTCAGTAGCGATGGGATATCTATTTCCTAAAGCCAGCTATAGCCGTGAGGTAGACCTGGAAACTCTTTGCTCCTTATACCCTGATAATTCTAGGTGTGAAAATTATCTTCCAGGATTTACAGCACTCGACAACAAAGGCCATCCAATTGCGGCTAATGAAATTCTAACCAACGCGACACCAGGAATCCCATTTCCAGTCAAAGGCTTGCCAGATGGCAGCGTTGATTATTTAGTGATTAATACTGGTTCTGAAATTGCTAAATACGCCATCAAACCAATTTGCACTCATTTAGGATGTACAGTCAAGTGGCATCCAGAGAAAAACCACTTTATTTGTCCTTGTCATGGCTCTCAGTACGATAATTTGGGTCGAGTGGTTCATGGGCCAGCTAGGTATTCTTTGCCACTGATTACTGTAGTTGTGAAGCAAAACCAAGTTCGTTTGGTTAATCAAAAACCTGCAACAGATCCTCGCCCTACTATTAATTCTTAACAGGGTTAAATAGTAAACAATAACGCCGTGTGCAACGGCTGTAATTGAGAAAACCCCAACTTAGGCTTTGGGAAGAGAAGAAATTGTTTTCCAAGCTAAAGTTGGCAAAGAAATTGAATACTGAAGAGTTGATCATTAAAGTTTTATTTGCCGTGGATTATTGATTTTATGAAATCAGTAATAGATAAGTTCATAGAGAGCTTCCCAATTTTGCCAAAAGCTGTGAAATAAATTTCCGACTTGTTAGCAATACCACTTTTTGATATGCGTTTGGGCTAAAAAATGTTAGGAAAAAGTATTAATTCCAAATCGTTGTTAGTCAATAGTTGCCTTTTTATTTCTAGCACGTTGACTCTAAGTTTTTTTCTACCTAGTTTCCTCCTAGTTTCGCCTGCTGTAGCAATCCGGCTAAACAATGGACAGGTAGCTTTTAACAATTCTCCCCGTTTAATTCGATCTGCTGCTAGCTTTATCAGTTCCAATACACCTGCAACTTATCAATTTACTATCAGTGTTCCTAAAGATGCTGGAGAGTCTTTGGAAGCAGTCACAATTATGCAGCAGCCAAATGTAGAGAAAATCTCATTTGATCTAAATCAAAACCGTGCCTTTAAAGGTAAAAGTTTTGCTGGTGGTCCAGCGTTACATTTGGCTAACATTGGTGGTCCGAAACCACGTAGTAACAAGGTGACAGTTGTATTTAACCCACCTGTCGCCCCTGGTAATACGGTAACGGTTGAACTCCGAGCCAAGCATAATCCCAAATTTGGAGTGTATCTATTTGGTGTTACCGCTTATCCTGCGGGAGAAAAGGGTATTGGGCAGTTCTTAGGTTACGGTCGCCTACACTTTTACAAGTAGAGTTTTTTTATGCTGCTTTTGTGCCAATACGCTTTAGTTACAGCCAAAAACATTAAATTGGTTTTTGTGTGATCGCAAAAAAGCTAGTTCTGTTTCCCTCAAAAGAACTAGCTTTGCACTTTCTTTATGCATCTTAAATTGCTGACCTGTTCAGGGTACAATTTTTTAACCGAACTTACCGCTCACGTATTCCTTAGTGGCTTCTTGTTGAGGATTTTGGAAAATTGCCTCGGTGCGGTCAAATTCTACCAAATAGCCAGTCCGACCACCTTTTTCTGATGTCTGGACGTTGAAAAAGGCTGTCATATCCGACACACGGGAAGCTTGTTGCATGTTGTGAGTTACAATCACCACGGTATAGCGTTGTTTAAGTTCGTGGATTAGTTCTTCAACTTGCAGGGTAGAAATAGGGTCAAGCGCCGAACAAGGTTCATCCATTAAGATGACATCTGGTTGAACAGCGATCGCACGAGCAATACACAAACGCTGTTGTTGACCACCAGACAAAGATAAACCACTTTGCTTGAGTTTGTCTTTCACATCTTCCCACAAAGCAGCTTGTTTGAGCGATCGCTCGACCAATTCATCCATGTCTCCTTTGTAACCGTTGAGTCTCGGTCCAAAAGCAATATTGTCATAAATCGATTTTGGGAAAGGGTTTGGTCTTTGAAACACCATTCCGATTTTACGGCGCACTTCTACAGGGTCAACCTGGGGTGCATAGAGGTTTTCGCCATAGTAAAAAACTTTACCTTCTGCCCGAAATGATTCAATGAGATCATTGAGGCGGTTGTAACATCTAAGTAAAGTACTTTTACCACATCCAGATGGACCAATAAAGGCTGTAACGCGATTCTTGTGAACATCCATCCAGACATCACGTACTGCTAAAAAGCTACCGTAATAGATATTAAGACCCTCGGCCCGTAAAACAGTATCTGTTTGGTTGGCGGTGCTTACGTTTGTTACCATAAATACTAGAATTGCTAACTTGACTATTTAATAAAGATGTGGTAATAGATGGCATCATGTGTATTTTTTGCGATGAGTTGCCAAACGAGCAATAATACTCGTAAGCAGCACCATCAACACCAAAATTAGAGATGCAGCCCAAGCCATCGCCTGCCAGTTTTTATAAGGAGCGATCGCGAAGTTATAAACTAAAACTGCAAGGGAAGCTGTGGGTTTAAACAAACCATCAAACCAATACTGAGAAAATAAAGCGGTGAATAATAGTGGTGCGGTTTCACCTGCGGCTCGTGCGATCGCTAGTGTTGAACCTGTAACAATTGCTGGTAAAGCTGCTGGTAAAATTACCCACACTACTTTTTGATAGTTTGTTGCTCCTAAACCAGTTGCAGCTTGGCGCAAATCATCTGATACCAATTGTAAGGCTTCGTCTGTAGTCTTTACAATTATAGGCAGCATCAATACTGACAGCGCTACTCCTCCAGCAAAAGCGGAAAACGAGCCAATGGTCACTACCACAATACCGTAAGCAAACACCCCCGCAATAATTGAAGGGACACCACTGAGAATATTTGTAGAAAAGCGCACCCAACGAGCAATTTTCCCAGAGCTAAACTCAGTCAAATAAACAGCAGCCAGAACACCTATGGGGATGCTAATCAAAGCACCAATGCCTACCATGATGATTGTACCAATGATGGCATTACCAAAACCCCCTCCTGGCGCCAATGGTGGTGGTGGTAATTCCGTAAACAAACTTGGTCGCAGACTAGCAAAGCCTTGAATGATGACGTAAGAAAGTACTGCGATTAAAGGTATTAATGCCAATATTCCGCATATAAATGCGATGGCTGTCATCACAGTGTTGAATATCGTTCGGGGTGACGACGAACGAGCCAGACTACTGCGGAGCGATCCACTTTGAGATTTGTCTGTATAAGCCATTTTTCAACACACTTCAAAACACAAAAATGCTAAAGTCTACAGTCGATTGACTCGCATGACTATGAACTCAGCCAAAACATTTACTATCAGAGTTAAAACAAACAGAATCAAAGCAGCGTACATCAGAGCAGATATTTGCAGACCGCTTGCTTCAGCAAATTGGTTTGCGAGTAAAGAAGAAATGGTGTTAGCTGGTGCAAACAATGAAGGGCTAATTCTGTTCGAGTTACCAATCAACATTGTTACAGCCATTGTTTCTCCCATGGCCCGACCTAAAGCCAGCATTACGGCGCTGACGATTCCAGAGAAAGCAGTAGGTAAAATTACTTTGAACAGTGCTTCCCAACGGGTTGCTCCCAGTCCTAGAGCTGCTTGACGCAAACTAGAGGGTACAGAAATTAACGCATCGCGAGAAATTGCTGTAATAATTGGCAAAGTCATAATACCTAAGATGATTCCCGCCGGAAACATTGATGGGCCTGTGGGAACAGTACTAAAAATTGGTAGCCAACCAAAGGAACTATGAAGCCATTTTCCCAGAGCAGTAAGGGGAGGAATCAAGACAAAAATTCCCCAGATACCATACACTACACTGGGAATTGCTGCTAAAAGTTCTACCAGAAACACCAAGACTGTACGTACAGATAATGGTAGCCAATTTTCGCTTAAAAGTATAGCCGTGCCAACTCCAATAGGTACAGCTAGTAATAGACCGATAAATGCGCTAACTAATGTTCCGTAAATTTGCGGCAGTACACCGTATACATTATTAACAGGATTCCAGGTACTTGCTGTTAAAAAGCGGACTAAACCAAATTCTTTGATCGCAGGTATAGACTCAATACCAACCTGTATGGCTATCCACAACAAAATAGCAGCGATCGCCAGAGCAAATATTCGTGTTATCCAAATAAAGCCTTTATCTAGGGACTTTTCAAATTCAGAACGTGGTTTAACTGTAAACTTGTTACCTTGGGCAGATGTATTCATGAATGACTTTACCCGTCAACGGTTCAAAAAGTGAGAGCGAACCATGCTAGTTATTAGTGATTAGTCACTTGTCATTGATTTAAGTATTTGGACAAAATTAAATTCGTTTGTGGAGACTTTTAACAGATAATAGGGAACTCTTGACAGTACAACAATCTGTGTAATTAATTCTGTCTAAGTACTGATCACAAATGACAAATGACTAAATATTATTTACTGGCGCTGGCATCATTGCTTGAACCTACGGCAATTTTATAGTCAGGGCTAATCGCATCCGCAGCCGCAGCTACTTTTTGAACTACATTTGCAGGTAGAGGAACGTAACCCAACTCCTTAGCATTTTTCTGACCTTCTGTCAAGCCGTATTCAACCATTGCTTCAATCGCTTTGGCTTTTGCTGGTTCAGGATATTTTTTGTGAACCAAGAGCCAAGTGTAGGTGACGACGGGATAAGAAGCATCTCCTTCTGGATCTGTGATGAAGGCGCGGAGATTTTCGGGTAAAGTAACTGCTTCTAGGGTTTTCGCTGCTGATTCATCATTGGGAACAACAAATTTACCTGCTTTATTTTCCAAAGCAGCAAACTTGAGATTATTTTGTTTGGCGTAGCCATACTCTATGTAACCAATCGAGCCTGGAGTTTGTGTGATTTGAGCAGTCACACCTTCGTTACCTTTAGCACCAACCCCTACAGGCCAGTTGACAGTTTTACCGTCACCTACTTTACTCTTCCATTCTGGGCTAACGGCGCTGAGGTGTTTTGTAAATACACCTGTAGTACCACTACCGTCAGAACGATAAATTACTGTAATTGGTTCGTTAGGAAGCTTTGCACCTGGGTTCGCAGCAGTGATTTTCGGATCGTTCCAAGACTTGATTTTGCCTAGAAGAATATCAGTGTAAACTGCTCGTGGAAGCTTTAAGTCTGGAACATCTGCTAAGTTGTAAGCTAGCACAATGCTACCAGCAGTCATGGGTAACATGAGGACGCCTTTATCAGCCGCCACTTTTTGGATTTCTTCATCCTTCATTGCGACGTCGCTGGCGCCAAAGTCTACAGTACCTTGAGTAAATTGCTCAACCCCAGCACCGCTACCAACAGACTGATAGTTAACTTGCAGATCAGGATACTTTTTGTTTAAATCAAAAAACCAACGACTGTACAGTGGTGCTGGAAAAGTTGCACCGGCTCCAGTCAAAGATACTTTTCCACCAAGATCCAATTTTGCAGGACTCGAAGCAGTTGTATCAGTCGCAGCACCAGGAGTTGCATCACCAGTGGAAGTGTTGTTTTGAGCTTCCTGTCCACCGCAAGCAGCTAGGCTAACTGTTAATGCTAATACCGAAATAGTTCTCGTTAGGCGAGATTTATGAATTACTGACGTACGGGAAAGCATGGATTTATGATGTTTGATCTTAATTTTTCCAGCTAAACCCCTATGATGATATAGCTTTTTGGTAAAGAGAAGGTTAAAGACCCAAGGATTATGTCGTTTCAGGCTATTGGCTACTAGCTTTAAATCAAAGCGCGATCGCTTGGTTAAACTATAATCATAATTTCTCAAAAAAAGGATAAAATATAGCATTTACAGAAAAATGAGCAATAATCCCAAGCAGGGTCAATCCAAAATCCATAGACGCACAAAGTGCGCCTACCAAAGGTAGGCGCGTTAGCGACAGGCGTGCAAGTAGCCACTCCGTGTCTACTCGACAGAGTAATCCAAAATCCAAAATCGAATAACCTATTATTAGTTATTTTGCTTTTACATGAGAATTTGCACGAGTGTATTGTAAATGTTAGCCGCGTCCAATCAGTTGTTATGGTCTATGATTGGCTTACTGCTAACTATGGGTGGTACCTTCCTAGAAGCAAATATTACCACCTTACCTTGGAGTTGGAGTAAGCACGGAATTCATACTTTTTCCTTGGGTGTCACTTTTCAAATCGGCGGTGTGCTACTTGTTGGATGTTTAGGCGGCAAAAATGCTGGCGCCATTTCACAAATAGCGTATTTGGTGATGGGGCTAACTTTATTACCCGTATTTGCTAGTGGCGGTGGTCTTGGCTATGTTAAGCTATCACAGTTTGGTTATTTACTAGGCTTTATTCCAGGAGCTTGGATTTGTGGCTTTTTTGCCTTTAAAGCCAGACCTCGACTGGAAGCACTAGCATTTAGTTGTATTTGTGGCTTGTTAACTGTTCACGTCTGCGGTATTAGTTATTTGATTCTCAGCTATGTTTTACAGTTACAAGGCACAGAAAATCTGACCCTGATGCAAGCAATCCTCAGATATTCTTGGTTTGCACTACCAGGACAACTAGCTGTGATTTGTGCTGTCACTGTCATAGCGTATGTGCTACGTCACTTAATGTTTTATTAGTCATTGGTCAAGTGTCATTGGTCAAAACTAATGACTAATAATTCTTGACTCAGTAAGTCGGCGGGAATAAACATAAATTATGTTACTAAAAGTAACCATGTCTAAAAGCTTTATCAATGACCAATTACAAATGACCAATGACCAATGACAAATAACAATCCCAACTAGTTAGCTTTATCTGTGCCGACTTACTTATTTTGCCATGCGTTTTAAAAATAAATTCTTCTGGATTACTGGCTTTATCGCTTTTTTTTTAGACCAAATCACAAAATATTGGGTGGTACAAACCTTTAGCTTGAAACAAACATTGCCACTGTTACCTGGTATATTTCACTTAACATATGTGACTAATACTGGTGCAGCTTTTAGCTTGCTATCAGGAAAAGTAGAGTGGTTACGCTGGCTATCTTTGGGAGTGAGTTTAGCACTAATAGCTTTGGCATGGTTGGGCCCAAACTTAAACCGTTGGGAGCAATGGGGTTATGGTTTAATATTGGGTGGCGCTATGGGTAATGGTATAGACCGCTTTGCTTTAGGTTATGTTGTTGATTTCCTAGACTTTCGACTGATTAACTTTCCTGTTTTTAATCTGGCAGATGTGTTTATTAATATTGGTATTGTTTGTTTGTTGATTGCCACTTTTCAAAAAACGCCAACCTCTAGTCGCAGGTAAATTTTATCAAAAAAGGGTGTAGGAGAAATACATTGGTTGCGATCGCACCTCATTTTCATTTCCTCCTCCACACGACACACATCCCAAAATACACAAACAAGAGGCTATGTAGAATAGCCTCTTGTTGTCTTAAAAAAGCGGCAAATTTTTAAACACGTCAAAAACTAAGAAACCTGTATCAGAATCATCTCATAAACAAGGTGAAGCCTGATCTTTATGATTATTGACCAGTACCAGTACCATTATGGTGCTGGAGTTGTGGTGCTATCCGGTGCTGGAGTTACGCTATCCGGTGCTGGAGTGATCTGAGTTGGATTGCTAGAGTCAGATGGTGAAGTTGTATTATCCGGAGTTGTGCTGTTCGGTGCTGGAGTTATGCTGTCCGGTGCCGGAGTTGTGCTGTCCGGTGCTGGAGTTATGCTGTCCGGTGCCGGAGTTGTGCTGTCCGGTGCTGGAGTTGTGCTGTCCGGTGCTGGAGTTGTGGTGCTATCCGGAGTTGTGCTGTCCGGTGCTGGAGTTGTGGTGCTATCCGGAGTTGTGCTGTCCGGAGTTGTGGTGCTATCCGGTGCTGGAGTTGTGCCTTCAGGAGCCGGAGTTGTACTCTCAGGAGCCGGAGTTGTACTATCCGGTGTTGTAGTGCCGCTCGATGCTCCCTGACAACGGGAATTTAATGGAAAATATTCACACAGAATCTTCTTCCCCTCTGGTGAAAGTTTAATTTCTGGGGGTGAGGTTGTGGTTTCTTGATTCTGTTGGCTTAGTTCAGGAAATTTGGTGATTTGGGCAGCAGCAATATTGCTGGTTAATGCCACAGTCAGGGCCGCGCCTGTCAGGGTAATAAATTTCCCCTTCATATTACTTAACCTCAACACCTTCAAAGA
This sequence comes from Pelatocladus sp. BLCC-F211, assembly GCF_041928655.1. Taxonomy (NCBI): domain Bacteria; kingdom Bacillati; phylum Cyanobacteriota; class Cyanophyceae; order Nostocales; family Hapalosiphonaceae; genus Pelatocladus; species Pelatocladus sp. BLCC-F211. The sequence continues at coordinate 30,899 of NZ_JBHFLM010000123.1, forward strand.
ATACTCGGCCCATTAAATCAAACAATAGGTTTTATAAAATCTTCCTAAAAGTAGATGTTTTTTGAACATTTATATGTATTCTGTTTTTGGGATGTAAAAATTAAATCATTGCAATAATAAAATTTTTAGTAGAAATAAATACTACAAACCCAAGCTCAAATTGTTGACATCCAAGCAAATAGGCTATTTAAAGATAAAACCGAGTAGAACCAAGAGGAAAGTTCTTGACTACATCAACATGTAAAAAAACTAACGTTTAAAGTCATATTGATATATATTATCTTGATGTCAATAAAAATCGGGAACCACTCTGTGCTGCTAACGTCCTTGTAACGTTATGAGTACAATGGTGGAATACAAACATCAAGATGGCAGTTCGCCGATTTTTCAGTAATATCCGTGGTTTCTTTAGCCGATGAGTTCCCCCCAACCCCCTCAAAAGCCACAAACATTGCTTGGTCAGATAACGCAAGCAGTACAAACAATTCAAGCTCGGGTTGATTTTTCCAAACTAGCACTTAAGCCTAATGCCAGAGTACCAGAACTCTGGGTGCAGGATGCAGGGGCGGATAAGGCAGAAGTGTATCCGCTATTGGGCGATCGCTATATGCTAGGTCGCAGTTCCAAATCCTGCGATATCGTCGTCCGCAACCCGGTTGTCAGCCAAATTCACTTGTCACTGTCGCGGGATTCTACTCAACGGCAACCTATTTTTGTCATCAAAGATGAAAATTCCACAAATGGCATTTATCGTGGCAAGCGTCGGCTCACATCCCTAGAATTGCGTCATGGTGATGTCCTCACCTTGGGACCGCCAGAACTGGCTGCTTCAGTGAAGCTACAATACGTTGATCCACCCCCTTGGTATGTCAAAGCCGCAACTTGGACTGCTTACGGGATTGGTGGTGTTAGCGCTCTGACAGTGCTAGTGATTGGTGCTGAATCGCTAAGATTTCGTGTTAGACCTCTACCTAACCCAACTCGCGCTCCTGTGGTTGTATATGCAGGTGATGGGGAAACACCGCTACGTGAGCCAAGGAATACTGCTCATGTAGACATGAAAGGACTCAAAGATTTCGGGCCGTATTTGCCGTCGGCGGTAGTTGCTTCTGAAGATAGCCGTTACTACTGGCATTTTGGCGTAGATCCCTATGGGATTCTCCGAGCCGTCCTGATCAATACTCGCAGTGGTGATGTACAACAAGGTGCTAGTACAGTTACCCAGCAAGTCGCTCGCAGTTTGTTCCGTGATTATGTAGGTAGACAAGATTCTCTTGGCCGCAAAGTACGAGAGGCGATCGTTTCTCTAAAATTAGAAACCTTTTACAGCAAAGACCAGATTTTATTGACTTATTTAAACCGAGTATTTTTAGGGGCTGATACTTCTGGGTTTGAAGATGCTGCACGGTATTACTTTGATAAGTCAGCCAAAGAATTAACATTGGCTGAATCTGCGACTTTAGTGGGTATTTTGCCTGGACCTAACAGTTTTAATTTCTGTGGCGATAATCAAAGTAGAACACGCATTATAGAGTATCGTAACCGCGTTCTACGGCGGATGCTTGAAGCGGGTAAAATCAAGCAAGATGATTATAATCGAGCCAGACGATCGCCTGTAGATGTCAGCCCGAAAGTCTGTCAACAGCAAGCAAAAACTATCGCGCCGTATTTCTACAGCTACATTTTCCAAGAACTGGAATCCATCTTGGGAAAAGACTTAGCGGGTGAAGGTAACTTTATTATCGAAACTCAGCTAGACATCGGGATGCAACAACAGGCTGAAGCTTCGTTGCGTAACTATGTTAACAACGCTGGGAGCAATTTTAACTTTTCCGAAGGAGCAATAGTTACCCTAGATTCCAGTACTGGCGGTATCCGAGCAATGGTAGGTGGTACAGATTATAGAACTAGCCAGTTCAATCGGGCTTATCAGGCTAAAAGACAACCTGGTTCCACCTTTAAAGTCTTTGCTTACGCCGCAGCCATCGAACAAGGAATTTCACCCGCTACAAGTTATTCCTGCTCTCCCTTAAATTGGCAGGGTTTTACCTATAAACCTTGTCGAGCAGGTTCTGATGTGAGTTTAAGTATTGCTACTGGACTTGCCCAATCTGAAAACCCTATCGCCCTACGAGTTGCTAGACAAATTGGGCTAAATAGAGTACTAGAGATGGCAAAGCGTTTGGGAGTCAAATCAAATTTAGATCCAGTACCAGGATTAGTGTTAGGACAAAGCGAAGTCAATGTTTTGGAAATGACTGGTGCTTTTGGGGCTATAAGTAATCGCGGTGTCTGGAACCGTCCCCATGCAATTAGCCGTATTTTAGATAGTAGTGATTGTCGCGATCGCAAAGATTTAAAAACTTGCCGTGTAATTTACGCCTTTGATAAGGATGCCGAAGCTAACAAAAGCGTACTGCGAAACGATATCGCCGATACTATGAATCGCTTACTCCGAGGAGTAGTCACAAATGGTACTGGTGGCCGCGCTGCGATCGGTGATTTCGCAGTATCTGGGAAAACTGGTACAACCAACAGCAATGTTGACTTATGGTTTATTGGTTATATTTCTAGTCGCCAACTAGTAACTGGTATTTGGCTAGGCAACGACAACAATTCCCCGACATCTGGTAGTAGCGCTCAAGCTGCCCAATTGTGGGGGAATTATATGGGTAGAGTCGTTAGATAGAGATCGGGGATCGGAGGGCGGGAGACAAGGGAGACAAGGGAGACAAGGGAGACAAGGGAGATAAGGGAGCAGGGAGCAGGGAGCAGGAAGAATAACTAATCCCCGATCCCCGATCCCCGATTCCCGATCCCCGATCCCCGATCCCCAACTCACTGATACCCTTGCCAAGGTGTAATTTCTAACTTCCCAGTTGGCTGAAAGATGACTTGGAAATGAGCCAGAGGTTCTTTATTTATTGACACTGATTGATTTGAGGAGTTAGATGACTGGAACATTTGTGGCAGGGGTGTTTCTCGAAAGTAATCAAAGGCTACTTGGTTGAGTGGTTCATAATCAGTAATAAGGCCATCTTTGTTGACTGCCACACGATACTTTAAATCGATGGTATAGCTGGGTTTACCATGCCAATTTTGGCGAATACCATCATACAGTTGTTGATTTAACTGTTTAACTTGATTAGCATCAGAAATTTTAGCTCCGATGACATCCGGTTTGGTGGTGTAACCACGCCAAGGACTAACTTGCAGTACGCCATCTCTAGTGAAGACGACTCGATATTGAGCGATTGGTTCGTTGGTAATTGGAGGGCGAACAGCAGGATTGTAAATTAAATTTGGTAGAGGAGTTTGATTTACTGCTTGATTTGCCTCTGGATTGACAGCTTTGTAACCAACGATCGCGCCATCTGCTGCTACACCTACACGAAAGACTAAATCTTCCTTCAGTCCTTGGCGATTTTTCCAGTTGGGGTGAATTTGGTTATAAACTTGCCGATTTAAGGCACGTAACTGAGACGCATCTGTGATTTCAGGAACACTAGTTAAAAGTGCTTCTAAATTTTGATTAACTACAGATGTTGAATTCGGTGTGGAGTTAGCAACAGTTGTAGAAGTGGGTGTAGGAGTAAATTCGGGAGTTGCTGCAATCTGTTCATTAACAGCTGGAGTCGGGGTAAATTCGGGGGTCGCTGCTATTTGTGGATTGACAGTTGGAGTCGGGGTAAATTCGGGGGTCGCTGCTATTTGTGCATTCACACCGGAGGTGGGATTTGTCGCTATTAGTTGATTGGCATTTGGCGAAGGAGTATTAGTCGCTTCTGGATTAGCAGCTGGTGTTGACGGAGTGACACTTAAGGCGGTTGAGTCAGATTGTTGCTGTGTAGTTGTTTGTGGTGGAGGGGGAGGTGGTATCATGGCAAAAGCGATCGCCGCAGCTGCCAAACTAGTTACCCCGACACTAGCTGGTACTACCTGCTTAACCAAACCTTCACTACCAGAGCCATAACGTCTCGGAACTGGTTGTAATTCTAACGATAGCTCCGGTAAAGTTTGGGTATCAGCAAAAAATTGATCAACGGCTTCTACCAAATCAAATAACTGTACTGTATTTAAATCTATTTGAACTGGCTGCTTGCCATCATGAACATAATTAGGCTGTAATATTTGCCCATTAGGAATTTCTGAATGTACAATCAATCGATGTCGATTGTACTCCAGCTTTTGCATTTGCACCAATTCAGAATCAAAATTGTGCGCTTGGGGGTGAGAAACGCTACTCAAAAATTCTTGAGCATAAGCACTAACCGCTCTCACCAAACTTTCAAAAAATTCCCTACCACCCGATAGTGGTTGACCATAACCTGATAAATAACATTCTGCATTTACCAATATCGATAGTGCTGGGCGCAGTTCCTGAAATTGTGCAGCCCTTGTAGCATCACTTAAACCCTCTAGAACTAACGTGCAATTTGGTAAACTATACTTACGTTGAATATTCATTCCACTTCACCGTCAAAAAGACTAATCCAGAAGCGCTGCATTCCAGCCGTACCTGTACAAAATAGTAATTTACCCAGCAAATCTATAGCCAACTCATCTAATTTTTCATCTGAATTTAATGCCATGACTCCAGAACGGCGTGGATTCATCCGGCTTTTAAAATGTGCTCTAAACCGTTCTAGGTAATTAGACAATCGTAAATTTTGTTCGAGTGGAATCTGCTTTTCATCCAGTTGCTGGTATATCATGAGCAACTGACGAATTACAACTGTCAAGCGCCGTGCTAAATAACAAGCAATTACCACTAAGGCTTTGGCCTCCGTAATTGTCAAAGAGCGGCGGATATGCGCTCTTCTGAGGGGATTAGTGCTACGCATTCGCCACAAATTCACCCTGTCTTTAATAATTCCTTTCAATTCCAACTCTTGTGCAAATGACAAAATGGCTTCTGAACTACCAAGTTCTAAAGCTTCAATGGCCAATAAAATCAAGTCTATTTGCACCCTAGTTTTACGGGGGCAAGAAGCCTGTCCCTCAATAGCAGGATCAGGTAGAGTATCCAAAATCATCGGCGGTGACTGGGGAATAGGGCTGTTATATGGCGTTAAACTAGCGGAGACATTCATTATAAATACCTTGTGCAGCTGCAACAGAGTCGGTAAAACTAATTTAAGATATATAGCCAAATTGGCATGTGTTTGGTTGTGATCAGGGCATAGTCGCTCGATATATACATTAACTTACCCCTTCTATTTAAAGTTTTCCGCATACACAAAATGCAAGTTTTCCAAGCACAATTGTTTCTTATAGTTTACTTAGTATCATTTAATCCTTAGCTTGGTGTAGTTTCTGGTAATCGTCAATGGATGGTGTTTGTGAATATTTCCAAGCGTACGACATAATAGTGTACGATTTTTCAGGTATCTGCCCTCACTGATCGATGTATTTCCGTCGGCAAAATTGGGCTAATTAAGAAGGTAAAGGAAATCAGTAAGAATAAAGGCTGTGATTTCATGCCAACAAGCATTATTTCCTTCTTCCCTTTTGCCTTCTTACCCACCTTCATCTACGCTATCTTTCTTCACTTATGGATCTAAGGTCTCTGATTCGTGATATTCCAGATTTTCCTAAACCCGGAATTTTATTTCGGGATATCACCACACTACTGCGTGATCCCCAGGGGCTGCGCCACACCATAGACTTGTTTACACAAAGAATTCTAGAAGCCGGACTGAAAGCAGATTACGTCATCGGAATGGAGTCGCGGGGTTTCATGTTTGGTACACCTCTGGCTTATCAATTGGGAGCTGGTTTTATTCCTGTCCGTAAACCGGGCAAATTACCAGCAGCAGTACATTCGATTGAATATGAACTAGAATACGGTACAGATTGTTTGGAAGTACACCAAGATGCTTTGCACCCCCAAAGCCGAGTTTTGATTGTAGACGATTTGATTGCCACAGGTGGAACCGCAGGTGCAACTGCAAAATTAGTAGAAAAAATTGGCTGCGAACTGGTAGGCTTTGGGTTTATTATCGAGCTACGAGATTTACAAGGACGTAAAAATCTGCCAGATGTGCCGATTGTCAGCCTTGTTGAATATTAATAAATAGTCAGTTGTCAAGAGTCAAAAGTCTATTGTCAATTGTTCAGAGTACAGAGAATTTCAAATTGACCCTTGACCCTTGACCCTTGACCATTGACCCTTGACCCTTGACCATTGACCATTGACCATTGACCCTTGACTATTTTCAAATGACTACCACAAGAATTTCCCCAGAAGCATTTAGAGATGGGCTAGTAAGAATAGTTACTAACGAAACATTTCTTTATGTGATTAAAAGATTATTGCAGGCGCTGTTAACTTTGTTTTTGGCGTCGGCTTTGTCGTTTTTTATTATTCAGCTTGCTCCTGGGGATTTCTTATCAACGCTACAGCAAAACCCGAAAATCGATCCAGCGAGAATAGAACAACTCAGGCGACAATTTGGTTTGGATAAGTCATGGCCAGAGCAATTCTTTCTCTGGTTGTGGCGCATTCTCACTAGAGGGGATTTTGGCACGAGTTTTGTTTACCAACGTTCTGTAGCATCACTGATTTGGGAGCGGGTTCCAGCAACTTTATTGTTGGCTATTTCTTCTTTAATTGTGACTTGGGCGATCGCTATTCCTTTGGGTATCGTTGCTGCTGTGAAGCAAAATCGCTTGACAGACCGGATTTTACAAGTGGTTAGCTATGCTGGGCAAGGATTTCCCAGTTTCATCACTGCTTTGTTATTGCTGATTTTTGCTCAATTGACTACTCCCATATTTCCTGTAGGTGGGATGACTAGCATCAATCACACCGATTTGACATGGTTTGGTAGAATCCTCGATGTCGGCTGGCACATGATTTTACCCACCGTCGCTCTTAGTATCACTAGCTTTGCTGGCTTGCAACGCATCACTCGTGGTGAACTACTGGATGTATTACGTCAAGATTACATCCAAACGGCTCGCGCCAAAGGACTACCAGAAAATCGAGTCATTTACGTTCATGCTCTGCGAAACGCCATCAACCCCCTAATTACTTTGTTAGGTTTTGAATTGGCGGGTTTATTAAGTGGCGCATTTATTGCCGAATTTTTCTTTAATTGGCCTGGTTTAGGAAGATTGACTTTGCAAGCAGTGCAAAATCAAGATTTATATTTACTAATGGCAAGTTTGGTCATGGGTGCGGTGTTATTAATAGTTGGTAATTTAATAGCAGATTTGTTACTTAAAGTAGCCGATCCTCGTATTCGTTTAGAAAATTTAAATTAGTTATTTGTTATTAGTCATTTGTCATTTGTAAGAAATAGTAACTATTTATTAATCAATGACCAATGACCAATGACCAATGACCAATGACCAATGACGTTTAATTATGTTTTCCGAAATTTATTATTTGGTAAGGTCGCAAACTGACGGTCGTTATCTGACAGCCCGTCCCAACCCAGAAGATGTGAGTTATCTTTTGATGTTTCGCGAATACTCTGATGCTCTTAGCTATCTCAACACGCACGCTGGAGAATTAGCGAATCGTTTTGGTGTAGAATCTATTCCTGGATTGCAGCTCAAAGCTTTGCTCAAACGTTGGGGTTTTGGCGGTGTGGCTATGGTTTCTGATCCGTTATTACCAAAAATTGAATTTTTACAGATATGAAAGCAGTCCCAATTTGGTGCAGGTATTTTGAATTGTTTTATCTTCCTTGTCTCTTGTAATTCTTACAGGACTATAAATGTCAAACCAGAGTATAGATTTTGACAAAAACCCACCAGTTACAAGCAATGAATATGACAACATGGCGCGAATAGCTCTACCTGGCTATGATGCCATGCATACAATGGTGTTATCTTGTTTGCGATCGCACTTAGCAAAAAAAGCAAATCTGTTGATTGTCGGTGCTGGTACGGGGATGGAGTTAGTCAAGCTTGCTCAGGGTAATCAAAACTGGCACATGCTAGGTGTAGATCCATCTGCTGATATGCTGGCTGTTGCCCAAGAAAAAATTCAGCAGCAGGGATTATCTGAGCAAGTCATCCTATTTCGGGGATACACCTACGATTTACCGACTCATCCTTTATATGATGCGGCAACTTCTATTTTAGTGATGCATTTTATTCCAGATGATGGCAGTAAACTGGCTTTTTTGCAAAGTATCGCCCAACGTTTGCAATCATCAGCAGCTTTCATCTTAGTAGACGTGTTTGGTGAAAAAAACACTCGTGAATTTGAGCGGACTGTTTCTTTTCTCAAAGAATATTGGCAAGAAATGAAAGTACCGCCAGAAAAGATCGCGGCATTGCTAGAATCACTGAACACGGGTGTTTATCCGATTCCAGAAGCTAGAGTATTAGAGTTGTTACAGCAAGCTGGTTTTGGAGATGTAATGAGATTTTATACAGGACTTTGGGTTGGTGGTTGGGTGGCGATTAAAAAATAAAGCTTGGTGTCTTTGTGTCTTGGTGTTTCAATAATTAATTATTTTTTTTCACCACATAGACGCGCTAGCGGCTACTTGCAGAAGTCGCTACGCGCCTACCGGAACGGTAGGCACAAAGACACAAAGAAATTTTCATTTTCCTGATTTACTTACTCTCCGTAGTGACCGCCAGTGATTTTCCCGCGGAAGACAATGTATTGATAGAGATTGTAAAACAACATTACGGGGATCAGCGCACCAATGAAAATAATCATAAAAACCAGCGCACTCGGATCAGCAGCAGCTTCATAAATGGTGATTTCAGTCGGAATGATATAGGGAAAGACAACCATTGCTAACCCTATAAATGTCAGCAAAAACAGCAGAATTGTCCAGATCAAAGGCGCTCTTTCTTCTTTGCGAAATAAGCTTCTAATTAATAGTGAAATCAACAAAACTCCCAACACCGGAATCACAGCAAATATGTACACCTGCGGCCGATGGAACAAACGCTCTCTGGCGTAATCGTAAAATATCGGAGTGCCAATTGTAATCAAAATGGCTCCGATGAGAGTTGTCACAGCTGCAATCTTCGCAGTTTTATAGTGGGCTTCCTGTAATTCGCCTGTGGTTTTCCATACTAAATAAGTAGAACCAATTAGGACGTAGCCTTGAATCAGAGTCAAAGCAACCAGTACAGTTTGCCAACTCAACCAATCCCAAGTTGTACCGATAAAATGGCCTGTTTGGTCTACCTTAATTGCTTTGAGTACACCACCAAGGGCAAATCCTTGACCCAAGGCTGCGAGAAAACTTCCAGCACCAAAGGCAAAGTTCCAAAATAATTTTCGTTTGGCTTGTTCGCGAAATTCAAAGGCGACAGCACGAAAAATCAGCCCAAATACCATCAACAAAATGGGAATGTAAAGGGCATTTAATATCGTGGCATAAGCAAGGGGAAATGCCCCAAACAAACTACCACCCATCAAAACTAACCAAGTTTCGTTCGCATCCCAAATATTACTCAAGCTAGTCATTAAGATCCCACGGCGTTCTTCGTTGGAAGCAGTCAGAGATAAAATTCCGACTCCCAAGTCAAACCCATCCAGCATGACATAGAGAAACAGGAAAAGAGCTAAGATACCGAACCATACCTGCGGTAAAAAATAACTTAGTGTCTCCATCTAGACCTCCTATTGCTGTGCTTCCACAGGACGTTCATCTGGGATAAATTCTCCGGGAGTAGTTTCGACTGCGGGTTGGTTTTCTACACCTGGTATGGGTAAATCTAGTCTTGGTCCTCTACGGATAATCCGACTACCGAAGTATAAAACGGTGAAAAATAAAAGGCTGTAGACGGTTGCAAACCCAATTAAAGATGTTAAAACATTGCTTGCAGGCAAATTCGAGGCAGCATCAGCAGTGCGAATCAGTCCGTAGACAGTCCACGGTTGTCTACCTACACAACGAACTATCCAACCTGACTCTACCGCTATATATCCTAAAGGAGCAGCAAAAATCCAACCCAGCATTAACAGGCGTTGTTGAGCGATATTTTCGGGTGAGAGTTTACCGCGTAGCCACTGAAGAGTGCTAATTAGCATTAATCCTGCTAAGAAGAAGCCAATAGCAATCATGATCCGGAAAGAGTAATAAATTAATCCAATGAGATGTGGTCTATCTGCTGGTTGCCATTCTTTTAAACCACGCACAGGTTGAGAAAGTTTTTGTTTGAATTCTAAAATATAGCCCAAGGCATTGGGAACGATGATTTCCCAGTCATTTTTCTCGGCTTGTTCATTGGGTAAAGCCACCAAACTCCAATCTGCTGGTTGTCCAGCTGGGGTTGTATGCCATTGTGCTTCCATTGCTGCTAATTTAGAGGGCTGGTAGTGGTATACTTGCTCACCACTCAAATGTCCCACGTATATTTGTAATGGTGTGACTGCGATCGCAGTTGCTAAGGCAATTTTAAAAGCCTTGGCAAAAAAGGCGCTTTGGCGATTATTGAAAATATACCAAGCACTAATCCCACCAATCACAAACAGTGAAGTTTCTAGTGTGCCAAGAAACATATGTGACACACTCACTGCCATAAACGGATTGAAAATACCTTGAAAGTAATCATGGACGACAAACTTACCGTTGACCATTTCTCCACCCGCAGGAGTTTGCAACCAGGAATTAGCTGCCAAAATCCAGAATGTTGATAAGTTAGCACCAACGGCAACCAAAATAGTAGAGATCAAGTGAATGATCGGGTGAACACGTTCCCAGCCAAACACCATTATTCCTAAAAAAGCAGCTTCTAGCATAAATGCCCAAGAAGCTTCAAAGCCGATGACACTACCAAAAAAATTACCAATCGCTTCCGATAACGGCGCCCAGTTTGTCCCAAACTGAAACTCCATCGGGATACCAGTAGCTACACCAATACCAAAGTTTAAAATATAGAGTTTTGACCAAAAACGAGCATGGTAGTAGTAATCTGGGTTACGAGTCTTTAACCATACTCCCTCTACAATCACTAGATAAATTGCCATACCTGTAGTTAGTACAGGCCAAAGCATGTGAAATATGGCTGTCAAAGCAAACTGCATCCGCGACAGCGTCACGGTATTAGAGAGAAATTCCATAAGTCCTTCCTTTCACTGGTTGAACAACTATGTGTCAGGATTGTCACCCACTACATAAGCAGTGATTACTCGTAACTGTGACAATCCTTTACAAAGTTTTAACGTATGACTTGATGTCGTGAGAGTAAAAGGTAGGCGATCGCAAATATTTCACAACGCTAACTCAGTGACGAATGTATAATTTTCGGAAAGTCAATCTTTATACTCAATATCCATGCCCAACAATCTTGTATACATCATCATGGATAGCTGCCGATATGACAGCTATGCAGCTGCTGCAACACCCAATATTGATTTGCTAGGAAAAGCAGAGTGTCGCTATAGCTATGCATCTTGGACTTCTCCTTCTCACTACACTATGCTGATGGGCATGATTCCACATCAAAGCCCACGCGGTGTATTTGCTTCAGAAGTGTACAAGCAGGAGTTTGTCAAATGGGTGGATCGTTTGAATATCCCAAACCTGTCTTTTAAAACTTTTGTTCCTTACTTATCTTTACCGAAAGTTTTACAAGACAATGGCTATAAAACAATCGCTAGAGTTTCCATGCCTGTTCTCAATCAATTTACCAATATTAACAAGTATTTTGATGACTATAAATTAATGCCAAGTCATACTGATTTTCCATCCATGATTCAGGAAATGGAATTTCCTGATGATCAACCTCGTTTTTACTTTTTCAATTTAGGCGAAACCCATTATCCCTATATGTTAAAGGGGGATGATCTGCCCCGAATATCTGGTGTGCATGGAGTCTTTAAACATATTGATGAGTTTTTATTGGTTGGTAATCAATCAGAAGAAAAGAAGTTTTTTGAACCAGAGGAAATGACTCGCTTACACAAGCAACAAATTAATTGTGTAGAGTATGTAGATAAATTCATTGGTGAATTATTTCATAAATGTCCTGACAATACACACATTATTATTACCGCTGATCACGGCGAATTATTTGGAGAAGATGGTTATTTTGGACACGGGCCAATTATGCATTCTAAATGTTTTGAAGTTCCATTTTTGGAAGGAAGAAGACCATAATCTGAATGTCAAAGTTTACCTATAGGATTAAAATTCAAATTAGTTTCAAAAACATCTACTATTTTTTTATATCTAAATAGAGTTTGTAGGAATTGATTGTCTTGAATTAAGTACCAGCATGATTAGTTGTGTTGTAGTTTAGTACTTGCATTGACCTGCAATGCGAATGTATCGACCTGCAATGTTAATGCATCGGCTTGCAATGCGAATGTATCGGCTTGCAATGTTAATGCATCGGCTTGCAATGCGAATGTATCGACCTGCAATGCGAATGTATCGACCTGCAATGCGAATGTATCGACCTGCAATGCGAATGTATCGACCTGCAATGCGAATGTATCGACCTGCAATGCGAATGCATCGGCTCTAGATGATTTTCTGATTTTTATCCTGTGCTGTTATTCAGATGTTGGAAAATTATTAAGAATCAAATGTTACACAGTCCCTGAAGTAACTGTGTATATCTTGAAACTCTTTCCTCTGTGGAATCAATTCCGTTTTTTAAAATCCAAAATCGGATGACTCAGGTGCGAATTTTTAATCCAGAACCAAACCCCGGATTAAGTGAAGCGAATTTTCGTAAAATTTGCAAAAACGGCTTTGGAGATGGGAATAATGCTTATGCTCATTCTATGGCTTGGTTTAATGGACACTTATATGTAGGGACAACACGCGCCAATTTTTGTCTGATCCGTCATAGTATGCCACAGGTGAAGATAGACGTTTGGCCTGTTGAATGTCCTCATAAAGTTTATTCGCCAGAATTTGAACGAACTTGGGCGCGAGCAGAAATCTGGCGCTACAACCCAGTAATCAAACATTGGGAACGGGTTTTTCAGGCTCCAATGACTTTCGGTAAAGAAGGGGATGAGTTCAGTCGTGACCTTGGCTACCGTGGGATGGCAGTTTTTCAAGGCAAATCAGACCCAGAACCAGCATTATATGTCAGCACCTGGTCAAGGTCTCGCGCCAATGGCCCGCTGATCATGCGTACTGAAGACGGTAAAAATTTTGAGATTGTCTCACAACCTGGATTAGTGGGTTTACCAATTACCAGTTTGCGCTTACTTATTCCCTTCAAAGGACGTTTATTTACTGCTCCCACCGGTGCTGCGGGAGGAAACCCTAATACTTCTGGAGTCACTCAAGTTTATGAAAGTAGCGATCCCGCCAAAGGAGAGTGGTATGCTGCAAGCGATCGCAGTTTTGGAGATCCTGACAATCGCACGATTTTCGAGTTACGCCCCTTCGGAGATTATCTCTATGCTGGAACTGTAAATAACAAGGGTTTCCAAATCTGGCGTACCAAAGCAGAAGGAAAGCCTCCCTATAATTGGACTAACGTGATCTCTAACGGTGCAGGTCGTGGTAGTCTTAACCAAATTGCTGCCAGCATGATGGTTTTTAAAGATGCCTTATATGTGGGTACTGGCATTCAAAATGGCGGTTACGATCACCTCAACAAAATAGGCCCTGCTGGTGCTGAAATTATCAGGATTCACCATGATGGTTCTTGGGATGTGATTATGGGAGACATCCGCAACGATGGTAAATGTCCTCTCAGTGGATTAGCAGCCGGATTCAATAGTCTATGTAATGGCTATCTTTGGAGAATGGGAGTACATGATGGCTGGCTGTACACAGGGACTATGGATTGGAGTGATATTATGCGTTATGTCTCCTTAGAAGGTAGACCAGAGAAAACAGTCCGAATGCTAAATCGAGTTGGTTTAGAAGAAATCGTCAAGCATCAAGGTGGTTTTGAAGTATGGCGCAGCTTTGATGGCGAAAACTGGCTACCAGTGACTCGACAAGGATTTGGCAATGTCTATAATTTTGGAGTCCGTAACTTCATTTCGACTCCACATGGTCTATTCATCGGGACAACCAATCCTTTTGGTCCACGTGTAGCAGTCCAAAAAGATGGAAAGTGGATATATGTAGATAATCCTGATGGTGGATTGGAAGTCTGGCAAGGGAGTTTTGATTGGGACTTATAGAGGTTAAACAAAAAACCAGGAAATTATACTCATATCGGAGATTGAAGACTACCGATTAAATGTAGAAATTGCTATATACAAAGATAAGCTTCCCAGTACAATTACACTTCCATAGAAACTTGAAACTATTACTTCACCGCAAGCCCATAAGAAATACTTTCTTTTTATCACTGAAATCATCAATGTCAAGACAGATAATAGAAATGACAATGTGTAAGCTTGATGCCAGCGAGTGCTTAAACCAAAAGCTTGTAGAGCGCTGAGAACAATAAAATAACAGGGAATTCCAAGGATGAGCAAACGCAATGCTAGTTTGTTTTGAGGAGCAGCATCTGCAATAAAAAAGTAACCAAAAAGCGCTACAACTCCATAGATATGAGAGCATAGACCAGCGAGGACGAGGTTCATGATTTGAATCGACGAGATTGTCATAGGTTTTTATGAACCATTGCAATTTCAACCGAAGACATAATAACTTGAATTAAGTCTGAAAAAATGAGTTGACATACTTGTATTCTTGGCTTTATTTAGACTAATTTAAAACAATTAGATGTATAGTTTTCTCTTTTGTCTTTTGAGTAGAATATGAAAATAAAAATATCTGACCTTAATATTCCTGAAGCTAACGACTACATTGAAGAATTGTCTCAAACTGAACAACTCAGTGTAAAAGGTGGATTACTTCCCTTACTCATTGGGGTTGCTCTTCTTCTATATTCACCAAATGCCTATTAGATAAGGCCTCATTCATCCTTAAATGGGAGAAGTGCAAACCAGTCTGAACGCCTGGTTAGTAACATCCTTTGAGAATCTCCGTGGCTTGAGCCGCGGAGATTGTTAATTCAATTACAGCTTCTGATAAACCCACAAAATAACCGTCTTCGACCTCTTCTGAGAGTGCCATTAGTGTCATTATTCTGTGTATTACCAGTAGAATCAATCACGCTTTCGGTGGCGTTATTGTAACGAGATTGTTGATTTTGAGGAAATCTATAATAATCTTCACTCCTGATGGGTTGGGGATTATTACTGTAAGTGAGCCTCATGACTAATTTGCCATCAGTCGAATTAACTGTTGTTTCTTGTTCACTACTATTACTAGTCTTACCAAAAACTACTTGTTTGCCATTTTGATTACCATTAAATGAATAATCGGCTAATGCATCAAATATACGGTAAACCCCAAAGTAATCCAGTCCGTTGACTCTACCGTTGTTTCCAGAAGTCAAAGGCACAAAATGATCTGCGGTTAGCTGGCAATTTTGAGAACTTACAGACTGTAAGATCATATAACCTTTTTGAGGCACGTTAATAGTCTTAAATAAATCGATCGCCATGCGATGGTCATTGATCTTATCATCTTGGTAGACCTGAACCAGCAGATTCGTCTGTTTCGGAAAACGTTTCATTTGCTGCTGGGTAATCTCAAAGGAATACCAAGGAGCCATGATATAAATAAATGCTGCTTTACTTCCCCATCGTTTTTCTACTAATCCCTTATAAGCCATTGCGGGAGTTGCACCGCCACCAAAAGAATGTCCCACAAAACCTACTTTTGTTAAATCCATAAATTTGCCATATTTAGCAGTGGCGGCTGCAAATCCACTCCAAAGTAAGGTATATCTTTGGGAGTGAGTTGCTCGCAAAGTCTTATATGGAGAATAAACTACTACATAACCCCGACTAACAATATGTTCTATAAGCTTTGCGTAGTATTGCGGAGAAGTTGCACCATAAGCATGAGAAAAAAATATTACTGGAGCAGGTGATAAGCTATTAGCAGGATGAAATACATAAACTTTTTCTCTTGGCCATTGGGGATGAACGAAAGTTTTTGTAATTACGCGACGAGAACCATCGCTACCATACCCTGTTGTGATCGGTAAGACAGCATTAGCACATTCTCTATCTGTGACTTGAGCGATCGCAGATCCTGAGTTAGATTTATTACCAGTATTTTTCAATATACTTTTTTGCAGAGTTCCGAATGAACAAGCACAAAGATTCGGACACATAAAGAAAATTATGAATACAAGTGGGGCTAAGTAGCGAATCATCCAAAGATTACTCCAACTGTCTGTGCAAACATAGGCAAACTAAAGTTATGTAAAGCTTCTAAACTGAAAAATTTATGCAATCTTTATTACTCTCAAAAAAGCTTTAGCGAAATTTTGTTTAATTCAGTATAAACTTTAGCATTGAACAGCAAGTTTTATCTTCTGCTCTAAATTAAACAGTATAAAGCAACAGACGATCTTGCAGTAGCATCATTTAAGTGTTTTGAAATTTGGTGCGATCGCTTTTATAAAATGTTGCATTGACAAGTTAGGTGTCAAGCTTTTGAAATATATCTGGCTAGACTGCTGTATACATACTGAGTGAAAAGTTTTTACTCAGACATATCAGTTAAACCATTAAATATTTTTAACAAGTTTAAAGGGTTTCATCAATAATCTACCGCAGGATAGGCAACTATCAAATTATTTTTATTTGGCAGTTGATAGTATATGCCAATTAATAAATAGCCTCTGTCAACAGAGGATTTTACAGGGGTGTAGCTACATATAGACCTAAAAATTGACAGAATCCAAACCAGAAATGAAAATTAAAAATGCGTTAGTTTTTGTAAGTGTATTACTACTCTTATCTCCTTATCATCCAGCCTTTAGTTCCACTAAAAACCATAAATATTCACTAGAAAAAGCGAAGCAATCACAGAATAATACGAATGTTGTTGCGGGTAAGGTTACTAATCTTCAGAGTTCCTCAGAACGAATGATTTCCTACAGACATCAAGAACGGATGTGGTTCACTGAAGATGGCGGAATGCATTTAATAATTAATGAGGGTAATAATTCTACAAATAGTAGCTTAGTGCTTTATTCTAGCTTTGACTATGGTGCTACATGGAAAGCTATGAACACAATCAGTAATACGAATGAAGAGTCAACTCCTGATGGATTTTTGTATAACAGTAACCTATTTTTAACTTATAGTTCCTCTACGGGTAAAATATACTTTTCCATCCTCCGCTACGATGCCACAAATAAGACTTGGCAAACCGTCAAAACAAACTTAGCCTATGAAGACGCTAATTATATTGCTAGCAATGCAACTCTAGCAGTAGATAAGAATAATCGCTTCTGGATTGCTTTTATTCGACAGAATTTAACTACAAATCAGTTTGAAATAAAAACTTTACATAGCACAACTAATGGTGCATCATGGCAAGATACTGGACTAACTCTCGGAACAGTAGATTCTTCGAGAGCAAAAAGCGCAAAGCTGGTCAGATTATCAGATAGGATGGGTGTTGTTTATACAAATCAAGATACGATTAACTGGGCATATCGGATGAATGACTGGTCATTGACTACACCTTGGTCAGAACAGCTGTTATTTCAGCATCAACCAGGCTCTGATAGAGACCCTTATGCTAGTCATTTCAACGTAGTTGTTGATCAACTCGAAAATATCCATGTCCCCACACGAGATCAAGGACAGTTATTATATCTAAGATTTGATGGGCAAAATCAAAGCTGGGATACTCCAAGAGTACTGACAGATGATTCTTCGGTTGCTTATGTGCAAGCAACTGTATCAGGTGATAATAGATTATTGATCTCATATAACCAACAGAGTTTTGTGAAAGTATTGCAAAGCTCCGATTATGGTAAAACTTTCCCTACTAGTACATTATTAGTACACCCAACACAAGAATCTCTTAACACATCAGCAGACTTTACACGTCCAAGAATTGAAGCACCAGCAAGAGTAGGGTCTTGGCTTCCTGTTCTTCAACAATTTGTGATGGATGGCAAACAAAGATTACTCTACTATAATTTGAAACTAGACACTACATCTCAAGCTTTGAATCATAATATTCCTACTGAGAACTTGAAGCTTTCTAGAGAACCAGTAGTACCAAATTAAATTTGCATTGATGTCCGTACCTCCACCTCTATTTATTCTGGGTTCCCCACGTTCTTTTACGTCTTTGATTTGCGCTATGCTAGGTCAGCATCCCGAAGCTTATGGGATGCCAGAACTAAATTTATTCATTACCGAAGCTCTGGAACAACTGTTAGATAGATTGAAGGGGGTACGTCAGTTTCAGATGCATGGTTTGTTGCGTACTGTAGCCCAACTCTATGCAGGCGAGCAAACTATTCTATCAGTAGAAATGGCGCGGCGTTGGGTATTAACCAGGCTGCATTGGACTACAGGGGAAGTATATCTAGAACTGAGCCGTAAAGTAGCACCACTACGCATTGTAGATAAAAGTCCAGCATATTCAACTGACTTAGATATTCTCAACCGGATGCGCCACTATTTTCCCAATGCTTATTATTTGCATCTTGTGCGTCATCCCAGAACTCAAGGAAAATCCATCATGAATATTGCTGATGGGTTAATGGCTATACTTGCTAATTCTATTGACTATTCTACAGATCCACCCACTGTTGATCCTCAAGTTTCGTGGTACAAAATGCAGTGCAATATTCTGGAGTTTTTAAGTACTATTCCTGTTCAGCAACAAATGCGTTTGCGAGGAGAAGATATGTTAAGTGATCCTCGTTCACATTTTGAACAACTATGCAAATGGTTAAATCTTTCCTGGGATGATTCAATCTATCAGGTCATGTTGCATCCTGAAAACTCTCCTTATGCTTGCTTGGGTCCCTACGGCGCTCAATTAGGTAATGACCCCAACTTTCTCAAATCACCTGGTTATCGCGCTTCTACTATCAAACCCAGCCATCTTGAGGGAGCTTTACCTTGGCGTCCAGATAATCAAGGCTTTACCCCTGAAGTGATCAAGATGGCTCAAGAATTGGGATATGATTGACCTCTCCCCGCCATAAATGGACGGGGATTCTAAACTGTTGCTACAAGGGAGGCGTTGCATCCGTCCCTTTCCGCTTTTTAGTTTTGGTTTCCCAGATACGAAATCTGGTAGGCACGGTCAAAAATGCCCTACAGACCTTGATAAGGCTTAAACCTAATTGTGTCTCTACTTTCCGCATTATGTTTGCGGCTCCGTTCAAATCAGCGTTGATGAGCTTGCCAGAACCAGTGCGATACATACCACGTTTAACTCGTTTTCCTGATGGCTTCCACGTTTCGGGTTTTTCGCCGTAGATTGGTAGAAAATCACCATCTAGAAAACTAGCCTTGCTGGTGTAGGATTCTTCGGTCTCAACGAACTTGATACCGTAGTTCTTGCACAGTTGCTTAACTCGCTCTTTAAGCTTTGCTGTTGGTATTTGAACAAAAGATTGAGTTGTTTTACCAAGTGTCGCTTCTTGTCTTTGACCTTGGTTCCATCCAAAAACAACTGTACCGATTTGATTTCCAATGCAGTGATGAACAACTATTTTCGCTGCTTTGTTCACTGCGTCTCTCATTTGTCGGTTACGCTTTTCTGTTATATGGGCTAACTGTTCATTCCAGTAGCCTTGTGGCTTACCTTCCTTGAGGACACTGACACGCTTGTTGTACCACTGGTTAAGCGATTTAACTTTGCGTCCATCAATAATAAGATTTGTCCCTACATTAGAAACGCAACTTAACCAATTATTGATACCAGGGTCAATGGCTAGTGCATATTGATGATTTAAATTTAATTCTGGTGTTGATTCTTGCTTATAGACAAATTCAGCATAAAAACATTGATTGCGTGGTAGTATTCGCAATTCCTTAATATCCTCAAACTGCAAGTTAGAAGGCATTGGGATTGTGAAACTATCAAGTTTAAACCATCTTTTTACGGTTGTTCCAAGTGGAATCTTGATACTATCACCAACTAACCTTAAAGCCTGTTTCGGATACGTTACCAAAGCATATCCCGCACCTTTGCGGTATTTAGGCAACCTTGGTTGAAAGTGCAATTCACCCAAGATGAACTTCTTGTCTAATTCTTTGAAAGATTTGAACGATTCAGCAACAGACCTCAATATTTGTTGTGCCGCCTGAGAATGCAAAACCTGATAGTGTTTGTTAGTCTTGTACTCCTTTTCAAGGTCATATTTACCAATTAACTTGCCAGTCTTGAAATAGAATTGACGAGCATAGTAGATGCCGCAGTTAGTCAGTTTATGAGACTCTGAACAAATGAACTCAAGCACTGCTTTTAATTCAATATCAGGATTGATTAGGTTTTGTTGACATCCATACATTTATTTCACCTCCTTGATATATACTAACGTTAAACACTAACATTAATTAATCTGCTTTATTGTTGGGAGTTTATAAACACCATTTAACGTGAGTTCGATAAATATTATTAGAATAATATTTATCGAACTCACGTTCATTTAAGATTGCTACAGTCAAAATCCTGACAACTAAATCAATCTAAATTTCAGATTCAACTAATCCCACAGGACAAGCTACATTTGTTCCTCCTAAACCGCAATAGCCACCAGGGTTTTTACCCAAGTATTGCTGATGGTAGTCTTCAGCGTAGTAAAATTCTGGCGCATTGAGGATTTCTGTAGTGATGTTACCGTAACCTGCGCTACTGAGGGCTTTTTGATACTGCTCCCGCGAAGCTTCAGCTAGCTTTTTTTGTTCCTCAGAGTATACATAAATTCCAGAGCGATACTGTGTACCGACATCGTTACCTTGACGCATTCCTTGGGTGGGATCATGGTTTTCCCAAAAGGTTTTGAGTAAATCGGTGTAACTAATCATTTTGGGATCATAAACAACCAACACTACTTCGTTGTGACCAGTCATGCCGCTACAAACTTCTTTATAGGTGGGGTTGGGAGTGATACCAGCAGCGTAACCAACTGCGGTAGTATAAACACCAGGAAGTTGCCAAAACTTACGTTCTGCGCCCCAAAAACATCCCATCCCAAAAATTGCCATTTCCATACCTTCTGGAAATGGAGGCTGGATAGGATTACCTAACACATAGTGACGGTTATTTACTTGCATCGATTCAGCCCGTCCTGGCAAAGCTTCCTGATGACTAGGCAATGTTAATTTTTTACCAAATCCAAATAGCACCATTGACTTTTACTCTAATATGTGAGATTTATTTTTACTTTACTTAATATTTTAAAGATTATAGCGATCGCCTGCATGATGTTACTACTACAAGTTTTACAACAACCAACTGTGAGAAATGCGATCGCTATTAGTTTAGGAGCTATAGCAGGCGCTTTGAGCCGCTACTATTTAACAGTGTGGTTTACCCAACGTTTTGGTATAAGTTTCCCCTATGGCACATTTGTGATTAATCTTAGTGGCTGCTTTTTTATGGGATTTTTCGCTACCCTAGCTTTGTATAAAGCAGATATTATCTCTCCAGAAGTGCGTTTATTGGTAGCAACAGGATTTTTAGGAGCCTACACAACCTTCTCAACTTATGGGCTAGATACTATTAACCTATTAAATAGTGGTAATTTGGCCAAAACAGTTTTTTATTGGGCTGGTAGTGCAATCTTGGGAATTATCAGCATCCAACTAGGGGTGATTTTGGCTAGATTTTGGAGATAAAATATTTAAGTATTTATTTGTTCTTTTTGAATAACAACAGATTCAGAGAAGAAATTATCAAGATTATTCAGTATAGGTATTAATAGCAAAAGCATCACAGCAGAAAACATATCGCCACCCCAACTATCATGTAACCAATGAAAAGCTGCTTCGTTACCTGTACCATGAAAATAGGTGAGTAAAGTATTGCGAATAATATTGCCGCTAACACTAATCAACATTGCTATCAATAAAAATGAAACTGTCTTACGGCGAGACGATAAATTACCAGTCCAATAAAGTAGCATTAAGCCAACATAGAGAGTAGTAAATAACATTTTTAGCCCCGCACAATATGGAGCTACTTCTACAATTCTTCCTCCCACATATATATTGATATCATCGACAGTGACTGTCATTCCAAATTGATTTAGAATAAAACCCGCAGTACCAGCAATAAAACTTTGTAAAGGGAAGGTATAGGGAGCAAGTAAATAGGGTAGTAGTGTTGGTGTTGCCAGAAAAACTAATAGCAAAGGAAACTTTTGTAACTTGAAGCCAGAAATACCTTTCAACCATAAGCACAATCCTGTAAGTATAGCTGGGAAGGAAAGATTAACCCATTCGCTAATACCGCTAAGATAAAAAATTCCTCCTATTAATAATAGGACAGCACCCAAGGGATGCTGATGGTTTGGTAGTCTTTGCCATAGTTTACGCTTGAGCCAAGCTATATATACGGCAAAAGGTAAGCCAATCATCCCGTGACTAAAATATTCGTGTTCTGTACTAATATTTTTATGCAACCAACCATCCAGCCAATATAGTAATAAAGGTGCATAAAGCAGTCCTAAAATACCTATAATGGCTAAACTAAGCAACTTCGGTGAAATTTTATCTTGAAATGAACGTTGATTGAGCATAAATTTTAGTCATTGGTCATTGGTTATTTTATCTATCTACCTTTTAAGCAAATAGCAAACTTTCATCAGGAGAATTAACTTTTAAAATCTGGGCGAGCGCATCCGTAATTTTCTGAGTTTTGCTGTTGCTTAAACCGGGATACATGGGTAACGATAAGATTTTATTTGCTAGCATTTCCGCTTGAGGAAAATCACCTTTTTGATAGCCTAAATTTGAGAATCCTGGTTGCAGATGACAAGGAATTGGATAATGAATTCCTGTTTGAATTCCCATAGCTGTAAGTTGTTCTTGAATGACACAACGCTCTACAGCGCAAGACTCACAAACTTTAATCACATACAGGTGATATACATGGCCTTCATCACTGTGATTTTGGATGGGGATAATACCTTTTGTAGCGAAGGGTGCTAGTTCTGCATCATAATTTTTGGCAACGTTAAGGCGATCGCGATTCCAATTTTGGAGATATGGTAATTTTTGTTGCAGTACAGCAGCTTGGATAGTATCTAAGCGGCTATTGGTTCCAATTTCTGTGTGGAAATACTTGCGGGATGCACCATAATTTCGCAACCGTACCATTTTTTCAGCTACTTCTTGATCTCGCGTTAAAAGTATTCCCCCATCTCCAAATGCTCCTAAATTTTTGCTGGGATAAAAACTAAAAGCAGCTGCTATACCTACTGAACCAGCGCGATATCCTTCTCGTTCAGCTAAATGTGCTTGAGCAGCGTCTTCAAAAATGAGGATTTTGTAGGTATCAGCCAAGTCTAATAACTGTTTTGGTGATACCATTTGACCATAAAGATGTACGGGAATAATTGCTTTTGTTTTTGATGTAATTGCTTTTGCTGCTGCCTCTAAATCAATTAAAGCTGTATGGCGATCGCAATCTACTAAAATTGGTTTTGCTCCTGTACGTAACACACCAATCAGTGTTGCAACAAAAGTATTCGCTGGCAAAATTACCTCATCACCAGCACCGATATTACAAGCTTGTAAACCGAGAGCGATCGCATCAGTTCCAGATGCAACACCAATTCCATATTTTGTACCAGAAGCAACAGCAAAAGCTGCTTCAAAATCAGAAAGTGTTTTTCCTAAAACAAAATCTCCCTGTTCTAATACTGCTTGAATTGCCTGCTGCAATTGATTTTTAATTGGTTGGTGTTGTAAATTAAGGTCTACAAAAGGGATTGTTATTGGTATATTCATTTTCAGTAACACTCAAAAAATTTTCCAAATCAAATAGTTATTCTTTAACAGAGGTATTTTTCTTTCTCGTTCTCTATTCTCGTTAGTGTTATGTTACCCATGTAGAATCGGATACTAACGGAGAAAATAGGGATTAGGGATTTAAGGTGTCAGTTTGAAATCTGTCTTATAGATTCTTAAGAATTTATGTCATCTTGTTGAGTCAGGAATTTATAACGGTAAGTTAAGAGAATATCCAGCCGTGTGTGGCATGGAAAAAATTGTCAATCAGTTGTTATTGCAGACCAGTGCAAAGTCATTCCAACCCAGAATTTAACCATGGTGCCACAGTGGATCGTAATCGCGGTTTGCAAAAAGTACTTGAGCGCCTGATCGCAACAATGGAGCGAGACGCGCTAATCATAGAAACAACAAACCGTCTCAGAGAAACGCTTCAAGTCGATCGCGTGGTTTTGTATTACTTTTACTATCAGTGGCACGGACAAGTGACTTTTGAAGCTTTGAGTTCTGATGAATTTTCTATCTTAGGTTCAACAGGACCTGATGGTTGTTTTAATGATGAGTATGCTGCACTGTATTTGGCAGGACGAGTCAGAGCAATTCCCGACATTGAATCAGAAGCGATCGCTACTTGTCACCGAGATTTTCTGCGCCAATTGCAGGTTCGTGCCAACCTAGTTGTACCTATCTTGACTGCCAAAGGATTATGGGGACTATTAGTAGCACATCACTGTCAAGCACCTCGTCAGTGGTTACAATCAGATATTCAACTGATGCAAACAGAGGCGCAAATTTTGGCAGCAGCACCTTGTATTCAGCAGAGTTAGAGATTCAGGAAGGGGTTTTCTCTTCTGATTTCTGCATTCTGCCATCTGCCTTTTACATTCTCACTTGTTCTTGGGAATGGTATGTATGAATTATGTTAGGATAAGTGCTTAGTCAGGAATTTAACCTTATACTATCGAATTTGGTATATATTAAATAGCTTGATGAAAGTTAAATATTAAGCTGATACATAAGTATATTTTACAAGATTACTTATGCCTAATATACCTTTATGGCAAAAAATATTACTTGGTGCTTTGGGACTGATATTACTTACTTTTAGCGGTGTCAAAACCAGTGAATTATTTGCTAACTCTAAAACTCCTGAGCCTAAACCGACGACTACTTTCTCTCCAGTTCCTCCTATTAGTCCTTCGCCAGATCAAAAGGATTTTGGAATTCATGTATGGACGGGAGAAAATCGAGAGTCAGTAGCTGATGTAGAAGTCGAGTTTTCACTTTCCGTTGGATCGTCTGTCACTAGTAAAACTGGAACTGATGGATATGCCAGTATTCAGATTCCTAGTAAACTTAACGTACAACGAGTTATTCTTCGGAAGAAAGGGTTCAACACTGCCACATACACTATCAATCCAATTATTAATAATGGCAAGACTATAGAGTATGAGTTAAAACCTGATCTCCGACAGTCGTTGGTATCTCCACCTTTACCTAGCCCCACCTCCTATATATCACCATCTCCTTTGCCCAATCCTTCTTCCAAATCTCAGTCTTCTTACCAAAAATCACCACCTCCGTTACCTACTCCCTCCCCCACATTTACATCCCCTCCTTCCCAAGTCCCTTACTCTAAAGAAAAAGAATTGAAGTCATCCTACAAAAAAGCTGAACTTGCATTGCTTGACGGCTACACAATAGAAATTTTTTTTTAAATGAACCTGGAGGATTGAAAGATATAGCCTCTACTATTAAGAGTGGACTTGAGAGTAGTGCTTTGAAGTCTAAAGTGAACCTGCGTCCAGGAAGCGTCTCAAGCTTGAGAAATGCTGGCGGTTGTCTTCCAGACAACTTTGAAATTCGGTATGATTATGGTCAAGAGAAAATAGCAGCTAATGTATTGAAGCGCATTCTTGAAGGTATAATTCCAACTCAAACTTTTGTTTTAGACGAAGCCAATGGTCCCAACATTCACCCACATACTCCAAACTATATCTCGGTTTGGCTTGGTCCCATTGAAGATAACAGTTGTCAGTCCGAAGAAGAAATTGTAGAAGAAGTAGTCGTAGAAGAATAATAAAAGGTGTTCCATAATGGCGGCATGAATCCAGATGTAGAGACGTAGCACTGCTACGTCTCTACGTCTGTTATTATTCACCGCAGTTTTGCCCAATTTGAGTGATCGTGTTGTCAGCTACAGTTCGATTCTTGAGAATCAGGCGAAAATTGAAATAATATTTAGTTTTACATATGCAGCTTTTCTGCACATCATGCTGCTAATTCATGAAACCTCGAATAATTGTCTGTGGTTTAGGACGCACTGGATATAAAGTTTTTCGTTTGCTGAGACAACAAGGGGCCTTAGTCATCGGCATTCATCATAAACCAGTTCCAGGCGAGAGAGCAGGAGATGTCATTGTCGGCGATCTGCACGCAGCTAGCACCCTTAAAGCAGCTGGGATTCAGCAGGCGCACACCTTGGTGATCGCTGGAGGTGACGATGCACTCAACTTGCGAATTATGATGCAAGCGCGGGTACTAAATCCGCGCATTCGGATTATCAATCGCTTTTTTAACACCAGTTTAGGAGAACGGCTGGATCATGCGGTTCCAGAACATTTAACTATGAGTGTTGCGGGATTAGCAGCACCCGTATTTACTTTTGCGGCGTTGGGAAGTGAAGCAATCGGACAAATCAAGCTGTTTCAGCAAACTTGGCCGATTCACGAAGAATATATAGATGAAGATCATCCGTGGCGCGATCGCAAACTCAGCGAATTGTGGAACGATCAGACACGGATGCTGATTTACTATATGCCAGCAGAAGGTGAAGTAGATTTAGTATCGGCGGTGGTTACAGGGCATAAATTAAAAGTAGGCGATCGCTTAATTGTGGGAACTCAACCCCGCGTGCGTAGCATTCGGAGATCAATGATTGCCAAACTGCTGAAAGTGTTTACCAGTTTGCGACAGTTTCAGAAACATGCTCAAGCGGTGGTAATGATGTCTTTGGTGCTGCTGGTGATTATTGCGATCGCTACACTCATCTACACTTCCACCGAAAGAAGTGTTTCTATTGTTGATGCTCTTTATTTTGCCGTCGGTATGATTACGGGGGCGGGCGGTAATGATAAAGTTGTCGAACAGGCTCCCACGAGTGTGAGATTATTTACCGTATTGATGATGCTGGTAGGAGCTGCGGTAATTGGTCTTTTCTATGCCTTACTTAACGATTTTGTCTTGGGTAGTCGCTTCAAACAATTTTTAGATGCAGCCAGAATTCCCCATCGTCATCATTATATTGTCTGTGGTTTGGGAGGAATTGGGATTAAAATTGTTCAGCAACTCCACAGTAGTGGACATGAAGTTATAGTTATTGAGCGCGATACCAACAACAGATTTGTCAACACAGCGCGAGGATTGGGTATTCCCGTCATTCATGGTGATGGTAGCTTTGCCGAAATTCTCAAAGTGAGTAATTTAGAGAATGCATCTGCACTCATTGCTGTCACCAACGACGACGCCACAAACATGGAAATTGCTCTCAAAGCCAAAGCCATCACGGCCAAAGTACCAGTGATTGTCCATTACGCCGATCCAGATTTTGCCCGCATGGCGCAACAAGTATTTGACTTTGAAGCTGTTCTTAGTCCCGCAGAACTCGCCGCTCCCGCTTTTGCTGCTGCTGCTTTAGGCGGACGCATCCTTGGTAATGGAATCACCGCCGATAGTCTGTGGGTAGCCTTTGCAACATTAATTACACCCTCTCATCCCTTTTGTGGGCAACGGGTGAAAGATGCAGCGATGGACGCGGACTTTGTGCCATTGTACGTGGAGACAAATAACCAAGAAATTCACGGTTGGGATTTACTGGAAATTAACCTCAGTGCTAGCGATATTTTATACTTAACAATGCCAGCGAATCGTTTGCATCAGTTGTGGCGTTATACACCTTCACAGGTGATGGCGAGTTGAAAATTTTTGTTTTCAAATTTACAACACAAATTCCTCTGTAACTACAGCATTTTGATAGCTGACTTCAACTTTAAATTGCTGACCTGGTGCTTCACTAAATTCTAACTGAATAGCGTTATCAGCTTGCCTTGCAGTAACTTCCTGACTTATAGAGTCAGGGGTGTTGGGATGAAGAGTAATTTTCAATTTCAAACCAGATGGTAGATATTGTGCGTCATGAGGAAGAATTTGTACAAGCACACTTTGTTCTAAGTTTTCTTCTTTTTTGAGATTAACAATTAAGGCTAAGGATTTATTTTGCAGCAGTAGCCCAAAATCAAATAATTTAGTCTGTGAAATCGGAAAATTATTTGACTCCTTACGACTTCTAACATAACCCCAAGTTAAGTTATTGGGAATTGCATTCTCTATAGAATCTGTAGGTTGCCAACCTTCTTCAAAGATTCTATCCCACCATTTACCCAGGTTGACTAATGCTTTACCTACTTTAGTTTTCGCCTGAGTGAAAGTCTCTTGAACTGTGTTATTACTTGTGACTGCTACGGGTAATTTAATTGCAGATGGTGACAAGAAACGAGTATACACCAAGAGGTTATTTAACTCTGGATCAAACAAAGACAGTGGTAACTGATAACTACCATCTGGCTGAGATTGAAAATTTGGTGTTTGAGAATCTTTAAATAGTTCGTCATAACGTAAAAACCCGTGAATATTTAATTTTTCTTCTTCTTCTAATACCTCTAGTAAGACATAGAAATGAGCAGCATTTTCAGTTGAGGAGAAAAGTTTAGTTGGTACAAGTACAAAATCGAAAATTAAGTTATCTACGGTAATTAAGCAGAGGCGAAATTCACCTATTTTGATATAAAAAACATCATCAATTGCATTAGCACTATTGTCTGTTTTTATTTTTATATTTGGACTTCGCTCTTTCACATACTTTGTAAAACCTAGTTGTGCTAGGGCGTGTAAATATATTTGCCATGGGCTGATATCGCTGAATTGGCTAACATTAGCCTCACTGATGACTCGCGCTTCATCAAAATCTTCTGGTTCTAGCCAAACAGTCTTTGGTGACAACTTTATTCTAAGTTTTTGTTTATCCAGTATCAAGCCAACCTCAGAAAAGCTAAACTTAATTATATTGAGGAAGACGAATCCAGTGGAGTTTTAGGCAAAGGAGCCGAATCATTGAAAGCTGACTACACTGGTCTCAAAAAAGCCAATTTTAAGGAAAAAGAACCTACTGGAAACTGCGATCGCATTTACTACGCACATCTCATTGAAGCTAATCTCATTGAAGCTAATCTCAGTGGAGCCGACCTCAGAGGAGCCGACCTCAGTGAAGCTGACCTCAGAAAAACTAAAAATTTAACTCCAAAGCAAGTTTATGCTGCCAAGAATTGGCGACAAGCCAAATATGACGCAGATTTTCAGGTTTTATTGCAAAAATAAGAACGAGTAGTTTACTTTTGAGCGCCTATCCCGTTACACAAAGTGCGATCGCTTATAACCCTTGGTGAGAGTTTACGACTGCTGCAATAACTTGGTTAACCCTTCTTCCCGACCGGATCGCATAACTTCATATCCTCTTTATTTACATCAGGATTATTGCTGAGATAAATACGTATCAAATCACACCCTTGTATCAGCAATTCATCTAAATCAAAATTCCACAAAATGACTGTACCGTCGCTGGATGCAGAAGCCATTGTTTTACCATTAGGTGAGAAACTGACATCATTAAGCCAGGAAGTATACCCTGTAAGGGTTTTGATTTCTCGACCAGTTGTGACATCCCAGAGTTTGACTGTTTTATCCCTGGATGCAGAAGCGACAGTTTGACCATCTTTGGAGAAACTGACGCCTGTAATTTCGTCAGTATGTCCTTTTAGGGTTTTGATGACTTCACCAGTTGTGAAATTCCACAATTTCACTGTGCGATCGCTAGATGCAGAAGCGAGTATCTTGCCATCGTTGGAGAAACTCACATCATAAATCCAGGTTGTATGTCCTTCAAGAGTTTTGATTTCTTGACCAGTTGTGACATTCCAAAGTTTGATTGTTTTATCCCTGGATGCAGAAGCGAGTATTTGACCATTGGGCGAGAAACTCACACTCAAAACTTTGTCAGTATGTCCTTCAAGGGTTTTGATTTCTTGACCAGTTGTGACATCCCACAACTTGACTGTTTTGTCGCTAGATGCAGAAGCGAGTATCTTACGATCATTGGAAAAACTCACACCTCGAACCTGGGAAGTATGTCCTATAAGGGTTTTGATTTCTTGACCAGTGATTACATTCCACAGTTTGATTGTCTTGTCTTCAGATGCAGAAGCAAGCATCTTACCATCGTTGAAGAAACTCACGCTTGTAACTTCGCCACTATGCCCTTTCAGGGTTTTAACTTCTTTAGCAGTTGTGACATCCCAGAATTTGATTGTCTTGTCGCCCGATGCAGAGGCAATCATCTTACCATCGTTGGAGAAAGTCAAACCCCAAACCTGAGAATCATGCTTTTTAAGGGTTTTAACTTCTCTAACAGTTGTGAGATCCCAGAGTTTGGCTGTTTGATCCCTGGATGCAGAAGCGAGTATTTGACCATTCGGCGAGAAAGTTACACCATTCAGTTCGTCAGTATGTCCTTTAAGGGTTTTGATTTCTTGGCCAGTTGTGACATCCCACAGTTTGACTGTTTTGTCGCTAGATGCAGAAGCGAGTATTTGACCATTCGGTGAGAAACTCACGTCATAAACCCAGGAACTATGTCCTGTAAGGGTTTTGATTTCTTTACCAGTTGTGACATCCCAGAGTTTGACTGTCTTGTCTTCGGATGCAGAAGCGAGTATTTTGCCATCGTTGGAGAAACTTACGCTCAAAACTTGGGAATTATGGCCTTTAAGAGTGTTGATTTCTTTACCAGTTGTGACATCCCAGAGTTTTACTGTTTTGTCTTCAGATGCAGAAGCAAGTATTTCACCATTGGGTGAAAAAATCACACCCTGAACTTCAAAAGTGTGTCCTTTAAGAGTTTTGATTACTTGACCAGTTGTGACATCCCAGATTTTGATTGTTTTGTCGCCGGATGCAGAGGCGAGTATTTTACCATCGGGTGAGAAACTGACGCCCCAAACCCAGGAAGTGTGACCTGTAAGGGTTTTGACTACTTCACCAGTTGCGACATTCCACAGTTTGATTGTTTTGTCGCCGGATGCAGAGGCGAGTATCTTACCATCGTTGGAAAAACTCACGTTTGTAACTTCGCCAGTATGCTCTGTAAGGGTTTTGATTACTTGACCAGTTGTGACATTCCACAGTTTGACTGTCTTGTCCCAGGATGTAGAGGCGAGTATTTGACCATCGGGTGAGAAACTCACACCCCAAACCCAGTATCCATGTCCTTTGAGGGTTTTCACTTGATAGTTGTATACTATATCCTGCAATGTAGATACAACCTGCATCTGGGTTTCTGGTACTATCCAAGGTTGCCAAATACTCTTTTTTACTAGTTTTCCAGCTTTAATTGCATCTGTTAACGCCGCTTCATGGTCATTTTGATTAAAGTATTTTTCTGAGGTGAAATTTAATTTACTCGCTTCTGTGTCGGTTCTGCGAATTTCGCTAAGTCCAGCAAAAAATGAGGCGATCGCCAAACCAGCAGTTAACCCCAAAATAGTTAATTGATTTCTGCGCTTTTTTTCCTTTTTTTGCTTATTTTGCTTTTCTGCACTGGCTTTAATAAACTTCTTTTCTTCGAGTGTCAGTTCATCAATGCGATCGATGTACCATTTGAGTGCCACACTTAACGGCGTTTCCTGCAATAATCTCCCAGAATCGTACCTATGATCTTGCCATTCTCGGACATTTGGCTTTAATCTTTCTTGCCAAGTGCGAAACTCCCGATTATCTTTAATCCACTCCCGTAAGGTTCCCCATTCTCTAATTAACGCTTCGTGAATGATCTCTACCGTCTCTTCTTTGTTTTCGCTACTCTCATCACAACCAGTCACCAGCAAACGCGCATCAGCTAATTGTTGCACTAAATCCCAATTTACGTCCCCCACTTCCGGGCGAGTCGCCACACGTCGGGTATCCTCTGTACCTTCCCCAGGACGCACTAACTGAATAAATATTTTTTCGGCACGTTTTCGATCATCCTGACTCAGTTTACATAACACTGTATCGGCGTAGTTAGCCAAAGCTTTCTCCAAACCACCAATTTTTTGATAAGCTTCGTGGGTGAGAAACCATTTTCTAGGGTTTTGCCAAAGCTGCGTCAGGGTAAACTCAAGTAAAGGTAAACGTCCCGGTTCATTACCCAAATCTTTAATTAAAGTCTCAGTCAACCCCTCTTCAAATTCCACCTTCATTTTTTGTGCTGGTTTTTCCACAGCACAACTCAACTCCTCCCGATTCATCGGACCAAGATTATAAATTCCTTTCTGTAAAGCATCGCTAAAAGGACGGTAAGATAAGGCATAGCCATAAAAATCCGCCCGCAGCGTCATAACCAAGGTAAATCTAGGATCGTAGTCGATCGCGTAAATTAATGCATCTAAAAAAGGCTGGCGTTCTTCTTGTGGTGCGAGGGTGTAAAGTTCTTCAAATTGGTCGGCGATGAGTACTATGTGTTTAGCCTTCCCATCCCCCTCCCTGCTTGCGGGGAGAAGGTTAGGGGGTGGGGTAATTCCGCGTGAGGTGATAATATCATTTATAAGCTGGGCTAATTTTGTCTCATCATGCCGTAAGTCCACTTCTAAAACCAATTGCTCTAATCTGCGTTGGATATCTGTTGAATTTTCTCCTTGTAGTGGTGCTGGGGAATGGAAATAATTATTTAGTGCGATCGCTAAATTCCCAAGAGGATTATTCCCTGGACGAAAAGAAATAATCTCGACATTCCCAACTTTTCGTAACCGATGAACCAACCCTGCAAACACCACAGAAGACTTCCCACTCCCAGAAGCACCAACCACACTCACCAAAGATTTACTTTTAACTGCTGCTACCAACTCATCAATAAACTTCTCCCGTCCAAAGAAAAAGGGCGCGTCTTCTTCCCCAAACGCAGACAAACCCTGATAAGGAGACTTAGGTAACTTACCAGATAATCCGCCCAAATCTTCCCAATTGGGAGGGAGTTCTAGTGTATTTTTGCAAATAATCGGTAAACAACTCACCCCAGGAAGCGGCTTTTCTGACTCAGACAAACCTGTCAGTTCTTGTAATTTACCCCTTGCTTTGAATACAGCCGTAAATAAAGAATCTCCACCAGCATAAGAAGAAAGAAAAAAGTTGAGAAACTTGTGCGCGATTTTATCCGGTACTGGTTCCCGCCAAACGATAACGTAGGGTAAATTTAAATCTGCCAATCGTTGTGCTAAACCCAAACCATCACAGGAATTAAAAATTGCTAATTTTAAACCTTTACTAATTGCTGATTTTAAAGTTTGAGGAATTTCTTCTAAATCTAAATTCTCCTTGGGATTAAGAGCAATTATACCTTTTTTGCCGTGTTCTTGAGATTCGCTGTGTCCAGCAAAAAATAAAATATCACAAGGTTCATCCCAGAGTTTATGAAGTGTTTCACGCTTTGGTTCTTTCAAAAACAGAGTTTCTGCACCTCGTTTCTCTAAATCGATAATTAATTCTTCATCAGTTGAAGTATCAAGATTGCTACTATCTCCAAAGATACTGATAATTTTAATTCTTCTGAAAGTTTCAGAATTTGGTTTTGTTGCAGATACAAATATTTTTTGCGGAGAATCTTTAAAGCAAAGTGCTGCTTCTGGTGAAGAATGTTCCCCAAATAAATTACATTCTTGCCAAGGTATACGATGTAAGATATTCTTTGTCGGTTCTGATGTCACCCCGTGCGTATTGACAACTAAACGAATATCAGCATGAGGATGTGAGATAATGACTGGTTCTAACTGTGACTTAATTGGTAGTAGCCATTGATTTAATTTTGACCGTAAAGACTTGGCGTATTCAGAACAGACATCTGTGGAAACATTTGTAACTTGGTTTTTTTTAAAACCTCTGCTGTCAGGTTGAACTAACAAGTCGTAGATTTTTTTCCAATGTTCATAGCTATTTGGAATTTCTTGGGCTGGGGGTAATTGGGTTTCTAGTTGAGATATGCTAGTTCTAGTAGCAAAAGCATCTATCTGAAGTTGGATTTTACTAAATCCTTGCTCAAAATCACCATTACCAAATTTCAGATTCACCCATACTTCCATAAGCTACCAGGCTCAATTATGGGAACATCTCACTTTTGTACATATAGTCTGAACTACAAACTAAAGTTGCTACTTTTCGGATTCTTTCCCAAATTTTTTTACAAAACTAAGATTCTCCCGTGGTTAATGGTTCCATATACTACTTCGGCAAGCGACTATACAATATGCTACTAAGTTTCTTCGTGAGATTCCGGAAATAGATTACTGTGTGTAGAAGTATGTAGTGATGAAGTGAGGATGTTTACACAAAAAACGGGTTTTAATCATATGGTTAAAACCCGGTTTCTTCGCTAGAATTGCAAAATTTTTCAAAATACTTTCATCAATACTAGTTGCGTTATTGGGTTTCCATCCACGCAATACACTTGTGCATTTGTTCTTTCATAGTTTCTGCATCTGTGTGATATCTCCGTCCATGACCTGGAAGCACCCACTCAAAAGTATAATTAGCCAACTTCCGCATTGATTTAATTAATTCTGACCAAGAGTAAAAACAATAATTACGGAAAGCAATTAACCGGTTAATATCATCATCCCAAGCCAGATGATCGCCAGTAAAGAGAAACTTATTTTTGTATAGCAAGACAGTGTGTCCTTTACTATGTCCAGGAACTGGGATAATTAATAAATCAGGAGCTAATTGAAAAGGTTCTGAACCAGTCAATTGAATTTCGACATCACGAGTACCTCGATTAATATCATCTTTATGTAGAATACGTTCACACCCAAAATGTTCTGTATACTTTTGATGATCTGCCACATCATCTATGTGAGTTAGGAACATATAACGTATTCCTCCCATTTCTTCTAAACGCTTGACTAGAGGCGGTGTAAAGCGAGGAGAATCTACTAGAACATTACCTTCTGGTAGTTGAATAAAGTAGCCAGTTCCACCATAGGATTTTTCTGAATGATAGCCACAATCGTAGACATTTTCTTCTACAGGAATCGGAAAACTTAGCTGAACAATTTTGATATCTTGAGGTTTCTCAACAGTACCAATTGAACTAGTAGGACAAGATAAAAGTGCTTGCAATGCTTTTAATCTTTCTTTGTCGTTCGTTGGTTGCTGATAAACTGCTGACATTCCCTCAGCTTCAGTAAATACTTCTGGAGCCATCCAACGACAGGTATCACAGTCGATACAAGTGGTATCGACATAAAAGTCACCACTAATATTTTGCGGACGACGCAGATTTAAATTAGCCATATTAAGTCAGTTAATTTATAGAAAGGGTAATTAAGCATGTATGACTACACTAACAAATGCGATCGCCATCTAGCGATCGCTCTCCAAATTTGTTTCCAAGCTGTGTGTTCTTAAACAATTTTCATCTCTAGTATTCATCTCACCATTTCAACTAAATATCAAGAATAACCATCGCCTTCCAACCATCGTTTATTTTTTCTAGATGAAACTGATGTAACGTGACAGCTTTTACATCTACTAATTGTTGATGGCGTTGAGGGTCAAGTTTTTCTCCTTGGAGTACAGCAGTGAGGTGGTATTTACCATCTTTCTCATCAATATTAATTTGCTGTGTTTGCAACAAAAGTTGTTCGCTATCTTTGTAATAAACAAGTTCTTGCAAGAAATTAAATAGTAAGAGGTCTAATTCATCATTATCCAAGCTGATATTTCGTGTTTCTTTTGGTTCTATTGCATCCAAATTTTCAACCATAGTATTAATTGTGGCATTACCTGCGGACTCGAAAAGCTTTTGCAAATCTTCTCCCCAAGCACAAAAAGCAATATCAGCAGTGGCAATATCTTCCAAAAATTCGTAACGCATAAAATTTTCAAGTTTAATTTTCTTTGTGTTTTATTTAATATTATTTATATTTCACAAAATTTTAATTTGTTAACAATTTCTGATTTTTTCAAGCTTGTTTTTTTACCAATAAATACTAATTCTGTGGCTTCTTGTGTAAATAACTCTAATTCCCAACGACCAGCTACAAAATTAAATAAATATATCCCATCATCAAAGCGGATAAACCCTTTGGCTCGATAAACTTCAGTTGCCAAATTATCAGCAAATTCCTCAAAAACCTGGCGATTAAAAATAGCAGATGATCTATAAATAAATGATTCAAATTCTATCTGATGAACGTGGTGTGGTGGAGCTTGTACTCTTTCTCGACTAATACCGAATAGCAAATCTGGAGCTACCAGACCCCTTACAGTATGCACAATCGAAGCAGTTTCATTAATCGAATTTAACTTTTTCTCAATGGCTTGCAATTCACTTGCAGAAACTAAATCAATCTTGTTTAAAAGAATGATGTCCGCTGCTTCAATTTGAATTCGGATTGTGTGACCAACGGAGGGATATTTAATCATTGCATCGGCATCAATAACTGTAATCACTCCATCGAGTCGTACTCTCTGTAAACTTTCTTGAATATCAAAAACTAAAGCATCTGGTTCTGCAACTCCGGTAGTTTCCACTACGATGTAATCGGGGTCAACGTTATTAATAATTTCATTCACAGCGGCTTCAAATTCCCCCAACAGCGAACAGCAAACACAACCACCACCCAAATCTGCCATTTGAACGTTTTTACCTTGGATGATTTTGGTATCAATCGCTATTTCGCCAAATTCGTTCATCAAAATGGCAATTTTTTTGGGAAAAGTGTTAAGGATATGACGCAGCAGCGTTGTTTTACCGCTTCCCAACGGCCCAGTAATTACTGTTAATGGTGTACGTACTACCATAAGAATCTAAAATCTAAAATTCTATTACCCCTTGATATTTCCAATTGGTGTCAACCTTGCTACCCGCTTACTAATTCCTGCTAACTCAACCGCTTCAATGACATCATCAATATTTTTGTAGGCTCCACCCGCTTCTTCTGCTAATCCTGAATAGGAGGTACTGCGGACATAAATACCTCGGCTTTCCATCTCTTGTTTGAGTTTTTCACCGCGATAGATTTTTCGTGCTTTCGTTCGACTCATTGTGCGTCCGCTACCGTGAGCAGTGCTGAAGAAAGTTTGCTCACCACTGGGTACACCCACTAATAAATAAGAGCCAGTTTCCATACTGCCACCAATAATTACTGGCTGACCAATGTTTTTATACCGTTCAGGTACATCTGCCATCCCAGGAGCAAAAGCACGAGTTGCACCTTTACGATGGACAAGTAGCGATCGCTCTTTGCCATCAATAATATGATGTTCTAATTTGGCTGTATTGTGGGCGACATCATATACCATGTGCATACCTAAATCTTCTGGCGATCGCCCCAAAATTTCTGCAAACACTTCCCGAATCCGGTGTAAAATCACTTGACGATTAACAAACGACATATTAATGCCGCATTTCATCGCTGCAAAATAAGCTTGTCCTTCAGGAGAATCAAAAGGCGCGCAGGCTAATTCTCGATCCAAAATTTTGATCCCATACTTACTTTCCATCACCTTTAGGAAAGTTTGTAGATAGTCAGTTGCTACCTGATGACCAAATCCTCGACTTCCACAGTGAAACATCACCACCACTTGATTAGGAATAGTAATTCCCAGACTCCGGGCTAATTCCTGATCATAAATATTCTCTGGTCGGGCAACTTGAATTTCCAAATAGTGGTTTCCAGATCCCAAAGTTCCGATTTGGTTGAAACCTCTATCAATCGCTTTTTCACTGATTTTGCTAGCATCAGCACCCTGAATGCACCCGTTTTCTTCTATCAATTCCAAGTCTTCTTTCCAACCGTAATCATTACGGATGCACCATCGTGCGCCTTCCTCCACTACTTTACGAAACTCATTCCGGGAAAGTTTCACAAATCCAGTGCTTCCCACCCCAGCCGGAACCCTTTCGTACAGCCTGTCTACTAACTTTTTAATATAGGGTTTAACTTCATCGTAGGTTAAATTTGTTACCATCAAGCGCATACCGCAATTGATATCAAAACCGATACCACCAGGAGAAATCACACCCCCTGTTTCTACATCCATCGCCGCCACACCCCCAATCGGAAAACCATAACCAAAGTGTCCGTCGGGCATACACAAAGCATATTTAGTTATACCTGGAAGTGTAGCAACATTAGTAACTTGGTCATAAACTGCGTCGTCCAATTCCTGAATTAACTTTTCT
Source organism: Pelatocladus sp. BLCC-F211 (assembly GCF_041928655.1). Taxonomy (NCBI): domain Bacteria; kingdom Bacillati; phylum Cyanobacteriota; class Cyanophyceae; order Nostocales; family Hapalosiphonaceae; genus Pelatocladus; species Pelatocladus sp. BLCC-F211. Next base: position 68,935 of record NZ_JBHFLM010000123.1, read on the forward strand.
GTTCCATAGATACGCGCCGGAACGCGCATTCCCTGTTTGTAGGAAACTGGAATTTCCCAGATAGTGTCAGAAATTCTTTTTAAATCTTCGATCATTGCCATCTAAAGCACTCCCGCGCTTTTTTCGGTGTTTGCTCTCAGTAAAAATTTGTTGCCACAAAATCCCATCGGTTCGTGGCGGGAGCCTCAAAATATGCTGATAAACTTTTGCATATATAGATTCGATGATAAAGTTTCTGTTTGGTTAAAACCTCTGTCTAGAGAAATGTGTAACTCTTCGGAGCGGGAACAGTTTCCTGTTCCTTCTTCCCCGTTCCCTTTTAAAGCAAAAAAACAATGCCATGCACAACAACCAATACGAACAACAATACAAACAAAAAGTAATTGATTTTTTCAACAGCAGAACTAGTTACGACAATGATTACACCATTCGTCGCGCTCTGCCTTTATTAGAGTTAGTTAAATTAAAACAGGGACAAAAAGTATTAGATATGGCAACTGGTACAGGTATCATTGCCATATCTGCTGCTCAAATTGTTGGCTCAGAAGGCAAAGTAATTGGAGTAGATTTTTCTTCAGTAATGCTTAAGCAAGCTCAACATAAAATAGATGAATTAGGCTTACAAAATATAGAATTAATTGCAGCCGATGCAGAGTATATAGACTTTGATGATGAAAGTTTTGATGTAATTATTTGTTCTACAGCAATAGTTTACTTTACAGATATTTCTGCTGCTCTACGCAAATGGTATCGTTTTCTCAAAAAAGGTGGTATTGTTGGTTTTTCTGCTTGCTCTCAGGAATCATGTGAAGCACCACTCATCATTAAAGTTTGTGACAAACATGGTATTTCACTGACAAACATTAACGAGCCAACAGGAACTCCCCAGAAGTGTCAAAATTTGCTCCGAAAAGCTGGTTTTCAAGATATTCAAGTTAAAAGCGAACAATTTGGTTTTTATCGCAGTCTTGAGAAAGCTCAAGAATGGAATGGAGGATGGTTTCATCCTAGAGAAAATCCCTTATTACAGCTTTCTGTAGAGCAAATGCAAGAATTACAAACAGAGTATCGTCAGCAAATAAACGCAATGGCAACTGAGCAAGGTGTTTGGTATGAAAATCTGACTATTTTCGCAACTGGTCGTAAATGATTAATTGGATTAACACGATCAATCTTGCACCAATAGATACATGTTTTAACATCCCAATTGATTCAAAAAAACAGTTAATAACTTTATTTTTCAAGTTAAAAATTTCAATTTTTTAGATAGCTGGTTGCTAGCCAGATATTGAGAACTACTTTTGACAGATATAGGTTCTATCTTTGGACATATGAATGTCCGATAAGCAATACCTAAATTAGGGTACTAAGGTTATCGCTTACCTGATTTTGTAATTGAGTCTCATAGGATGTGTGAGAAGTGAAAATTTAATCACAATTGACATTAATAAGTCGTAGTTCAGCACTTTTCAAACATTCTTGAAATCACAACAATTACCATTACTTAATTCCCAGGAGAAAGCCATGATTATTTCTGATCTGAATCACATTGAATCTGTTGAATCTAGTCAAATTATTGGTGGTAGAGACGACAAAGGCAAAGACAGAGACAAAGACAAAGACAAATACAAATGCTATAGATGTTACGATTGTTACAAGGACTAAAAATTGACAACTTCCACTAGTTTGTAGTATCAGGAAGCGAAGCCTTCAAACCCTCGTTATCAGGTTTAACCTGGTAACGAGAATAATTGTATTTAACTGAAACATTAATGTATTTGTACATACATTATTCCCCAAAGCTGGATTTTCAAATTGAATAATTTGGATAATTTGTATAACTTCTTTTACTTTTATAAACAAAGTTAATGGATAATTATATTAGTATCAGCCCTATTAAATCTAGCTAGAGGATTCAAGATGAGTATTTTACGTCAAATGGCGTTGAGTGCTTTTTTTGCTCTTTTCTTAGCAGCTATTCTTGGTGTCGTGAAGAATCAGCCTTCTTTGGTGGCTTCGGCGGGTATAGCTGCTGGTGTATGTGGACGCGCTCTTTCTGCAATTAAATAAATAAAAACCGGGTTTTGAGAAAAACCCGGTCTAATTCCAGTTATCTACCTTTCAGTTCACCAAATGCAACTGACTCACCACAAAACTAATTGCATGATGGGTAAGAGGAAGACTATCAATTACCATACCCAGACACAACAGCATCATGTAAGAAATGGAGTAGAGAAATAATCCTCTAGCTAAATTACGATCGCTTGGATTATGCAACAATTGCCAAGCTTTGTAAATGAATACTCCGCCTAAATATAGCGCGATCGCACCATAAACAAATCCTGTTTGCTGCAAAGGATAAATTAGCATCAGTGTGGCTACGACTGTGATTAAGGTATACCACCAAATCTGACGCACAGTCGCCGGATTCCCGGCAACCACTGGTAGCATTGGTACGCCGACTTTTGCGTAATCCTCACTAATCATCAAAGCTAAAGCCCAGAAATGAGGCGGTGTCCATAAAAAGACAATTCCAAATAATAACCACGCTGTCCAGCTTAAACTACCAGTAACAGCTGCCCAACCTACCAGTGTCGGAATAGCTCCTGCGGCTCCACCAATGACGATATTGAGGGTGCTATGACGCTTTAGCCAATGAGTATAAACTAAAACATAGAAAACTATACCAACCATTGCTAGCTCGGCAGCTAGCAAGTTGGCAAATACTGACAATAGGCTAAAGGAAATAACAGCTAGAGCGATCGCAAAAATTAGAGCATCACGTGACTGTATCCTACCAGAAGGGATGGGACGATGACGGGTGCGCTCCATCTCATAATCTATATCCCGGTCATAAATACAGTTAATTGTCTGGGCGCTAGCAGCGGCTAAAGTGCCACCAAACAAAGTTACTAGCAACAGCAGTGGATCTACCTGTCCCTTGGCTGCGATCCACATACTGCCAGCTGTGGTAATTAACAGCAATGGGATAATTCTGGGTTTGGTTAGTTGGTAATAGCTTTGCAGAACCTGTAAAAATGATTCATGCTGCTTCGAGACATTAGTCTCAATCATCTTGGCACTAATTCCTTAATGTTCAATAATTTGTATGCTGTTGCTATTAGAATTCACTGTTAACTGATTTAACTTGGAAGTGGATTGGCAGTCTCAGTATTTGTGTCAGCGTTCATACTGCGGCTTACTGCCCAATCGCGTAATGACAGAACAGTGAAAACCACCAAAATACCTAGTAAACTTGCCCCTATAGCTTGGTGAGAGACAGTTAATGGTTCGACTTGGAGATGTAATCGAAAAGTCGCAAATCCTACAATCAGTTGTAAAAGCAATAATCCACCAGCCATATTTGCTAGTTTGCGTAGGGCTGGGTTGAGTGCTGGTGTACGCCAAGCCATAAATACCAGTACCAATATAGCCACTGTCGGTGGGATCAAGCCGAAGATGTGACTATACATCACATTACAAAGTTCGTAACCTCCAAAACATTGGTGTAGCGCCCAGCGAGAACCGACTAAAGCGCCGAGAAGACTCTGTACGTAAATCAAAATAGTGGCAATTAAACCTACCCAAGGCAATTTACCAACAGTTCCGGTGGCTTGGTAGGGAGTAAGTGCAGTACCAATCACCAATAGAGTACAGAAAAATACTAAAGCTGTTCCCAAGTGAGCAGTCACTATATCAAACCGCAACAGTTCAGTAACAGTGAGTCCACCTAACACGCCTTGGAAGATAATTAAAAATAGAGCAAATGTGGATGCCCAAGGTAGCCACTTGGGTAAAGAGCGACGATTCCACCAAGATACACCCACAAGTGCGATCGCGCTGATCCCAATTAATGATGCATCCAATCTATGAAACCATTCCAGAAACACCTGGAAATTCATTTGCTTGGTCGGTACTAGTTTACCGTAGCACAAAGGCCAGTCTGGACAAGCTAATCCTGCATTCATGACGCGGGTGGCGCTGCCAATCGCCATCAAAATCAAAGTGGCTACACACATTCTCCACACCCAGCGTCGAATTCGCTCCTTGGGATTTTGCTGCTGTTCTACGGCCTCTACATTTTGTTGTTTCAGAACAAATTCGCTCATGAAAGATACCTTTGAGTTGCTCTTCGTGAGCCACAAAATTTCAAACGTTTACCAGCCGATTTGGACTTTATAGAGATTGTCCATACCATCCATTTACAGCCTTGGGGATTTTGGATGATCGATAGAGGAGTTGTGACTTGGTTGAAACGTCGTTCCCAAAATCTAAAATCCAAAATCCAAAATCTAAAATTCACATCTCCACCCTAGCTTATGAAAATTGGGGTGAAAGTTCGGCTCTCACTTAATACTTTGAAGCAGCTTGGTTACTTTGCGCCTAAGCTTTAGGTATTTTTCAAGTTGTTGACAATAGACTGCTAGAGATACTTCTAGCTTAAAAAAATTTTTCTCTGAATTTGCATCTAACCTCCGACATATCCAACCAATACATTCTGTTGATGATCGAAAAATCAGCTTAAAAATTAATAATGATTTTACTTTCTAGGACTCTATCTCCTGTAGGCTGGACTACCGTAGTAAGTGAGCAGTTCCGTCTAAGTAGTAAAGTCATCAACTTTATCAACCGTGAAAATTCCAAGTTCAATCTGGACATTACTTATTGGCATCGTGCTGACACTAGTCAGCCTCTGGTATGGTCAAAATCATGGTCTATTACCTACCCAGGCTTCCGAGGAAGCTGTTTTAGTGGATGGCCTGTTCAATGCAATGATGATCGTATCTACAGGTATATTTTTAATCGTAGAAGGTGTTTTAATATACGCCGCCTTTAAATATCGCCGACGTGCAGGTGACGATACAGATGGTTCGCCAGTGCATGGCAATGTACCACTAGAGATTCTCTGGACAGCGATCCCCGCGATTATTGTTATCGGTATCTCTGTTTACAGTTTCGACGTCTACAATGAGATGGGTGGCTTTGATCCCCATGCCATTCACGACGCACCCATGACCCCCCAAGCAATGAAAATGCCAGGAGCGGCGATCGCAGCAACCTTGACCGATACACCTGGGAGTGATCAACCCAACCTCAATCAGCAAAAATCTGATCAGGCAATGCAAGATCCAGCCACCGCAGTAGTTCGGAATGCTGACCAAATTCCCCAAAAGCAGGATGCTCCTGGTGTCGGCATTGTTGCTCCCACAATTGGTGCTAGTCGAGAAAACCAAGGCAGACCACCGGAACTTGTGATTAATGTCACAGGTTTGCAGTATGCCTTCATTTTTACCTACCCAGATACAGGAATTACTTCTGGTGAATTGCACGTTCCTATTGGCCGGGAAGTGAAACTAAATATGACAGCTAATGACGTCATCCATGCTTTTTGGGTACCAGAATTTCGCCTCAAGCAAGATGTGATCCCCGGTAGGCAAACAGAAATTCGGTTTACACCCAAGACAGAAGGCGATTATGCTGTAATCTGTGCAGAACTATGTGGTCCTTACCACGGCGCAATGAGGACACAAGTCATAGTAGAAAAACCAGAAGCCTTTGAAAAATGGGTACAAGAACAGCAGGTTGCTAGTGCCGAAACTCTCAATCAAGCAATTGCTGTGAACCCTAGCGAACTATCCCCAGCTGAATATCTCGCCCCATACACTCAAGACATGGGAATTCAGCCAGAGATGTTACATCAAATTCACAAATAGTCAAGAGTCCATTGTCAAGAGTCAAAAGTAATGACAATTGACAATTGACCATTGACCATTGACTAAAAAACTTATGACACAAGCACAGATACAACAAACAGCTAATATCCCTGCTGAGGCAGACGAACCAGGGATTAGAAAATGGTGGGAATACTTTACCTTTAACACTGACCACAAAGTCATTGGTATTCAATACCTAGTCAGCACTTTCATCTTCTACTGTATTGGTGGGGTAATGGCTGATTTGGTACGTACCGAACTCCGTACTCCAGAAGTAGATTTTGTCACTCCCGAAGTCTACAACAGCTTGTTTACGCTGCACGCCACAATCATGATTTTCTTGTGGATTGTGCCTGCGGGTGCAGGTTTTGCCAACTACGTGATGCCACTGATGATTGGGGCAAAAGATATGGCATTCCCTCGCCTCAATGCTCTAGCTTTCTGGATGATTCCCCCAGCAGGTGTAATGCTGATCGCCAGTTTAGCCATAGGTGATGCTCCAGATGCAGGTTGGACTTCTTACCCTCCTCTGAGTTTGGTAACAGGCCAGGTGGGTGAGGGAATCTGGATTATGAGTATCCTGCTGTTGGGTACATCGTCAATTTTAGGGGCGATTAATTTCCTCGTCACTCTCCTGAAAATGCGTACCCCTGGGATGGGTTTCCATCAAATGCCCTTGTTCTGCTGGGCAATGTTGGCAACTTCAGCCTTAGTACTGTTGTCTACACCTGTGCTAGCAGCAGGCTTAATTTTGCTGGCTTTTGATTTATTTGCAGGTACAACATTTTTTAATCCCACTGGTGGTGGTGATCCAGTAGTATACCAGCACATGTTTTGGTTTTACTCTCACCCAGCAGTTTACATCATGATTTTGCCCTTCTTTGGGGTGATTTCTGAGGTGATCCCCGTTCACTCCCGTAAACCGATTTTTGGTTATAAAGCGATCGCCTACTCTTCTTTGGCAATTAGCTTTCTGGGTTTAATTGTGTGGGCGCACCACATGTTTACCAGTGGTATCCCCGGTTGGTTGCGGATGTTTTTCATGATCACGACGATGATCATCGCCGTACCTACGGGTATTAAAATTTTCAGTTGGTTAGGAACCATGTGGGGTGGTAAACTCCGCGTTGATCGTACCGCTTTACTGTTTGCGATCGGCTTTGTGGGAACTTTTGTGATTGGTGGTATCAGTGGCGTCATGCTGGCAGCAGTGCCTTTTGATATCCACGTTCACGACACCTATTTTGTAGTCGCCCACCTGCATTACGTTCTGTTTGGTGGTAGTGTTTTGGGTATCTATGCCGCTTTCTACCACTGGTTCCCAAAAATGACGGGACGAATGTTAAACGAATTTTGGGGTCAGGTTCATTTTGCTTTTACGATCATTGGTCTGAATATGACCTTCTTACCCATGCACAAACTCGGATTAATGGGTATGAACCGCCGTATTGCCCAGTATGATCCCAAATTTGCCTTGATCAACGAAATCTGCACCTACGGTTCTTACATACTCGCAGTTTCGACTTTACCTTTTATTGTCAATGTGATTTGGAGTTGGATGTATGGCCCCAAGGCTGGTAACAATCCTTGGAAAGCTCTAACTTTGGAGTGGATGACTGCATCACCACCAGCATTTGAGAATTTTGACAAACCCCCTGTATTGGCTACTGGCCCCTACGACTACGGTTTGGAAAAAGCTCAAGAAGGCGTACCTTTATCTAGTTCCGATCCAGTTTTGTCAGCAGGTCTAAACTCAGTTTTACGCGCCAATCCCGACGAACCCTATCCATCGATCGCAGCTGAAAAAGGCGAAATCTAAGTTTAATAATGAATTATGAATGATGAATCCTGAATTCATTCTTCATAATTCATAATTCACAATTCATAATTTAAAAAAGATTCATGAGTCAAACTATTGACCCAGCAAAAACAGCCCTAAATTATCACCACGCAGCAGAAACTGCTCATCACGAAGAACATCATGACTATCGTCTGTTTGGACTAATTGTATTTCTAGTCGCCGAAGGGATGATTTTCATGGGCTTGTTCGGAGCCTATTTAGCTTTTCGTTCGACATTACCTGCTTGGCCACCGGAAGGTACTCCAGAATTAGAACTATTGCTTCCCGGTATCAACACCATAAATCTAATTGCTAGCAGTTTTGTCATTCATAATGCTGATACCGCTATTAAAAAGAATGATGTCCGCGGTATGCAAATGTGGTTTGCAATTACCGCGATTATGGGGATCATTTTCTTGGCGGGACAAATGTATGAATACTTCCACCTGGAATTTGGTCTGACAACTAATTTGTTCGCCAGTGCATTTTATGTTTTGACTGGTTTCCACGGTTTGCACGTGACGATTGGTGTTTTAGCAATTTTGGCAGTGTTGTGGCGATCGCGCAAAAAAGAACACTACAGTAGTGAAAAGCACTTTGGGATTGAAGCTGCTGAAATTTATTGGCACTTCGTAGACGTAATTTGGATTATCCTATTCGGATTATTGTATATACTGTGAGTATTACTTTTTACTCCATAATTTGATGACATTAACCCCCGATTGGGGGTTTTTTTATTTAGTCCCGCATGTCTTTCTCTAACAATGTCCCATCTACAGAGTCCATCACTTGAAATCCTAAGTTGATTTCATCTATCGCATTTGTGGAATTGATGTTCAAAATTAAAGTTTTTTGGGAACTATATAATTACAGGTCTTTCGTCTATGGTAAATCGTGATCAATCAAAAACTTTACGGAAAGATTCTTAAGAACCTTCAACTTTACCGGGAAGTACAAGAAATTGGCTTCGACTACATCGTTAACCCAGTAAGTGGTGAACTACATCGTGTTAATCTTAATGGGTTTTGGGGTTCTCATAAAATTCAATATTCAAACTTGGACAATTTCATAGGTATTGTGAATTTGGGAGTCTTACCAATTCACAATTTACACAATGGAACAGAAATTCCAATTTTTGATTTAAATACTGGTGATTATATTGGAACCTTTGTTCTCAATAAATGCGGGCATTGCTTTCCAGATTAATTAATAAGGAGTTGTTTACGAACTTATATATGAAAGTACTCAAAAACATTCAAGCTTTACTTAAAGTATTAACTGAATCTGACATTGTTAATGATGCTGTAACTTTAAGTCAATATATATGGAATCACTTTACGAAGGACTATGATTCCAGCTACTCTGACAATAATCCGGATGTAATTGCCAAAACGCTGCACAGAATGAATAATGGTTCTGCTCCTCGAATTGCATTAGTTGGTATGACATCAGCTGGAAAGTCTAGTTTAATAAATGCACTTTTTGGTCAATCAATCGCGGAAGTTAGGCGAACTGCTGACACCACAAGTTGCGTTATTAAAGCAGAATTCCCTAGTGGTTTAATTATTTATGATACACCTGGAATTGGAGGTAATGAGGAGTTTGGATATGAAAACATTACTAGGTTATTTTTAGGAATATCTCAAGAAGAAGATGGGAAAGAATTTGAATTTGTACCCTTTCAAGAGACATTAAATGAAATAGTTGAATTGTCTACTGAACAATTGAGACAATCGCCACTATTAGATGCAGTGATATTAGTAATCAATATATCACGTACTCTAAATAAATATGAAAAGAAGGCATTTAAGTCTTTCTTTTTTGAGCTTAAAGATCGGTATCATGGACGTATTATCGTAGCTGGTACTCATATTGACGAACTAAATAAACTCACTAACCAGGAGAAACTAGAACAGCTAGAGAGTTATAACAGAATTTTTGACAATAAGATAATCCCAATTTCATCTATTTCTGGAGAAGGATTGGCAGAAATGGTTATTAATCTCTTTCGTATAATGCCTCACAAAGTTTCACCCGCAAAGCTCCAGGAATCATTAACAAATATTAGAAAGTTAAATCGTCTTCAGTTTGTAATTGCTGAATCAAGTAATTTACTAGCAGAAATCATATTACTCAGAGGAGATCAAGAAGATGATATTAAGGCATCATATTTATGGCTGTTTGCACTCATATGCAAACAATACTCTGTTGACGAAGAAACATGGTTAAAGTGTAATGGAGATGCTTTTAAAATAGGAGATAAGGCTAAACAAAAAGGAACTGAACTACGCAAAATTACCTATATTCCTAAGAACTTTTTGCACATAATACAATCATTTTTTGGAAAGAAATTTGAAAGAGAGGTTTTAATACATAAACGTATAGGAGTAGATGGACTTCGAGAACTAATGCCAGGTGTGTACAAGCTTTTATATGGATTTGCTGAGATTGATAGTCTGGAACTATCCAATGAGGCAATCCAATTGAAAATAAATAATAAAGCTATAAAAATTAAATATCTTGTACAAGAAAATAAAGTAGAAGAGATTGCTGACCAAATTGCAGAAATATTAGAAGAACTACTCGCTGTCTACGTAAAATAGTTTAAACTGTCCTGTGCAATGCATACGGTAAAATGGCTCATCTAGTGTAAGGATATTTTCAGCTATTTGGCATAAAGTGACAGTTTCTCTAGCTTTCAGCAACAATCAAATCAACGCCATCACTCCAGCAGGCGAACCGGAACCATCTTTTAATCTCAAAATCCCAATTACCAAAGTTGCGCCTTTGGGCGGTAATTGATCTAAATTCGTGAGATTTTCTAGAACAATACGTGGTTTCTCTAACACTAGACAGTTAGTGGTAAAAGTAGTATCTTGCCCAGGATCTACGCCATGTGTATCAATTCCGACTCCAGCAATGTGACGCTCATGCAATAGAAACTCAGTTGCATCACTACTAAAACCAGGAAAATGCATCTTTCCTTGAGAATCTGGGTTCAGAAAAGCTGTGCGATCGCACCACTTTTCCTGCCATCCTGTGTATAATAAAATTACACTTCCACTAGTAATTTCCCCGTATTGCTCTTCCCACTCCAAAATATCAGCAACATTGAGAGTATAGTCCGGGTTAATTTTTACTTGCTCTTGGATATTAATAACTACCGCAGGTATAACTAGCGATTCTGCCGGATATTGATCAATGCCAACACCAGCATGATCAAAACTTTTTGGAGCATTAATATGAGTAGCGCTGTGTTCACCTAAAGAAAAGCGTCGCAGATAATACCCATCTTTTTCTATTTCTGCAACAGTCTCAAATTCCACCGGAGGATCACCCTCCCACTGAGGAATATCGGTGTTTATAACATGACTCAAATGAATGACTCGTGAATAAGTGATAATTTTTGATTGAGAAAACAAATAACTATCTTCTCCCCCATCTCCCCCTTGTCCCCCTTGTCCCCACCCCCAGATCAACCTCCCCAACGTCGCTTCCATTACTGCATTAGTCTGCCCGGTAACTGTAAACACCAAGGCTTCGCGGTATACTCTTTGTGCAGGATGATGTAAATAATTGGCAGCACCACTAGAAACGGTAACGGCTGCATGAGCAATGCGTGTTGCTAAATCAATTGTCCAGGCTCGTAATTGTAGTTTTTCTGACAGTTGTACATTAGTATTTTTCTGTGCCTGACGAATTGCAGTGCGACAGTAGTTTAGTTCTTGTTGAAAAGCGGTCAAAGCATGAGCGATCGCAGGCAATGATTTTGTCTCTACGGCGGACTCTATAATATCTAAACCAGCTAAAGCGCAACCTGTAGCTAAAAAAGTGGCACGCAGGACATTATTTTGATCGCTTTCATGAATCCATCCGGCTGGTTTAATCGAAACTACGTACTCTTCAGGTAAAAAGTAATTAGTCAAATTAGCAGCGACAGTATTAGTTGATGTCATTGCTGCTAGTTGTGCTGGCGAAGTAAATGTGATTTTGCTTCCTAAATTTTGCTGAGTTTCCTGAAAAGGAACAACACCGAAAACAGCACAGCCATCGGGAAGTGTAGCAGCAATAATAAAATCATCAAATATTCCCCATCCAGTTACCCAAGGTACGACTCCATCTAATTGATATCCTCCTGGGACTGGTTTCGCTACCGTTAATGGTTCGCCTACACGTCGCAACTGCGAAAAACCAATACCGAGTAAAACTTCACCCTTACTTATACGGGGTAAATATTTCTGCTTCAAACTAAAATTACTGCTAGCAACTAGCATTGCAGTAGCACTTTGGTGTTGGGTTTGCAAAAAAGCTAAAGCGCCAGAGTACCGTGCTACGAGTTCCTGAAATTTACTAAAAGTGTCTTCACTAACTCCTTTACCACCCCAATCATGGGGAATACGTAACGCCAGCAAACCCAAATCTCCAAGTCCTTGCAGCGCCTGCATGAGTGTATTGGGATCGCTATCTATCTCATTAGCTTTGGCTGCAACTAAGTTGAGCAAATAAGAATGGGCTATTTCTAAAACAGAATGATTTTCCTGTGGTAACACTTGGCGATCGCAATCCATTAGCTTTTGCTAGTTTAGCAAAAATACACCACTCGGTTCCTGATCCCCAATCCCAAAAAAGAATCCCTCCAAATCCTGTAAACCACAGATTTTAGAGGGTTCAAATGTTGCAGCAAAAAGTGAATTAGTAATAGGGTAGCAGCTTATAATTTATTTTTTGACTCAGCTTTAATTAAATTTACGTAAAAAATCCTAAATAACTTGCGTATAACAAGACAATTACTTAAGTAAAAATACTACTTAAGTAACTGTAAAAATACGCAAGAGTTAAACTGATCCTAAATCTTGTTTGAAATCTCCTATTATGTAGGACAATGTATATTAGGGGATCATAGGGGATCAACCGCTTATGTCACCTAAAATTAACAATTAAATATTAAAAATCTGTGTTTTAGAACTTATCAGCTTATTTAGTTGGGTAAGAGTCATTTCAACAAGTTCACTGTTGACTGATTTTGTATTCTGACTGTTGCTGCGGAATGAGAACTATGAACTCAGCACTTAGTTCTAGTGTTTAAATACACCTAGTTTTTCCTTGATTTTTTAAAAATATCAGTGTAGCTAAATTTAAAATTTTATATACGTGTATTTACTTGCGAACTGAATTTAGTTGCTTTATACCTCAAAACTAATTTGACAGACTACTACTCGATACCTTTTCGAGTTAATTTTGATTTATGACGATTTATTTTTATTAAATAGACTTGTTTATGAACCATTCTTCGCAGCCTGGACAAGAATCTTCTGCGATCTGGTCTAACCTGCTCCAACAATTACTAGAACGTCAGTCTTTATCTCGCCCTCAAGCAGCAGAGTTGATGCAAGGATGGCTAAGTGAGGCTATTCCCCCGGAATTATCGGGAGCGATCTTAGCTGCACTACATTGCAAAGGCGTATCTGCTGAGGAATTAGCGGGAATGGCTGGAGTTTTGCAATCTCAGTCTCTTAGAGGACAAGGGGGACAAGGAGGACATGGGGGACAAGGAGGAATTTCTCTTTCCCAATCCCCTTTCCCCGATCTCCTCATCGACACCTGCGGTACTGGAGGAGATGGAGCATCAACATTTAATATCTCTACAGCTGTTGCTTTTGTGGCTGCTGCGAGTGGTATACCTGTTGCGAAACATGGTAATCGTTCGGCATCCAGTCGTGTCGGTAGTGCGGATGTGTTAGAGGCTTTGGGTATAAATCTGAGCTGTTCTGGTGAGAAAGTAGAAGCAGCAGTCAAAGAAGTGGGAATTACCTTTTTGTTTGCTCCTGGTTGGCATCCAGCCCTCAAGTCAGTTGCTGCGTTGCGGCGGAGTCTCAAGGTGCGGACAGTATTTAATTTACTTGGGCCTTTGGTGAATCCTTTACGTCCCACAGGGCAAGTGATTGGGGTATTTGATCCCAAATTATTAGCAACAATTGCTCAAGCCTTACAGCTACTGGGTACACAAAAAGCGATCGCAGTACACGGACGAGAAAAATTGGATGAAGCTGGTTTAGGTGATATTACTGATTTGGCTGTATTATCGGCAAATGAAGTAACATTAACTACAGTAAATCCGCAGGAACTGGGGTTAACCCCTGCTCATCTCACAGCACTCGTGGGTGGTGATGTCCAAGAAAATGCGGATATCTTGAAGGCGGTGCTACAAGGTAAGGGGACACAAGCACAGCAGGATGTAGTAGTATTAAATACTGCGTTAGCGCTGCAAGTGGGTGGAGCAATCCCATTATTGGATCACGCTCAAGGTATACAATTGGCTAGGGATATACTTCAGAGTGGTGCGGCTTGGACGAAGTTGGAACAGTTAGTTGAGTTTCTACAGGATTGAGTTGCCCAGAGTAAGATGGTGGGCGAAATTCTATCACATCACGCTTGATGGTGATCTCGTAGTCACCAAAAAAATCGTGTCCCAAAAGTCCTGTTTCTAATTCTGTTCCAGCGATCGCCACCGGAATTTTTTTGACGCTCACCCCGCCAACTTCCATGGAATTTACATAACCAACGGGAAATTCCACCGCTTTTGCACTGGCTGTATTCGCTTTCGCTCTCCCAAAAGGTACTATCCCCAAGGCATTTGCCATACCTTGGGTAATGACTGTACCACTTGCTCCCGTATCCAAAATCATCTCAAATTGTTGATTGCCATTAAAAGTAACATCAATTATTGGTGTCCCCCCAACTCGTCGTTTAATCGGGGCGACAAACACCACAGGTTCATTGCGCTGCTGTGTAGTGGGTGCTACAAATACCTGTTGTTGGTTGTTAGTTGTTGGTTGTTTGGTTTTTTGGAGAATTGCTGGTTTAGCAGAAGGTTGAGGAACAACAAGCACTATCCTGGAAGGTTGTTGTTGTACTTGTGTTGTTACTTTTGGCGATGGTTCCTTGCGAGAAAAGGCTTGCTGTCGAGCGTATTTAATCCGGCGTTGATATTGGATGATGTTGTCTTGAGCGCTGGGAAAGAAAGTACTTTGCCGATCTACTTGTTTCATCAACGCGATCGCATCTTCATACTGACTAACTACTAAATTCCAATCTTCTGTTGATTGAGCAGATTGACTGATAGTATCAGCACTAGCTGCTTTATCCAACCCTAACTCAAAAGTATCGGATTGCATTTCAGAAGCTTGGTATTGCTGTGGTTGTGGACTTATTGCTGGTAATGGTGTATTCTCACCAGAAGCGAGCGGACTATTTTCTACTGCTTCTGGTTGTTGTTCCTCATGATCCACAACAACCTGTTTGTCTTCACGACAAGCAACAGCAAAAATCGCCAGTGTGGTGGAAAGAAATATTAGCGTGGCTTGGGATAACAAAGACTGAAGCATAATTGTTTAGAACGCATACCTTCCCCTACACCCACGATACTTTGGAATAATGCTTATATCAGAATTCAATAAAAGATGCACTATATCTTTAATTTAAAGAGAATGCCGTTGCCGATAAAATATATTCCGGGATCATTTGGTCTGTGGCTATTGTACCGCAAGCAGACAAATCAATTCAAATGATAAATTTATGAGATAATTATCCTTCGCTGTGGACTGGTCATTGGTCATTGGTCATGAGTTTTTCTCCCTTGTCCCGATCCCTGTTGCCCCTTATCCCCAGAGGGGGCCCCACCTGCCCCTTATCCCCAAAGGGGACCCCTACCTGCCCCAATCCCCGATCCCCAATCCCCAATCACTTTTTCGACTTAATAGCCTATGGCATTATTTGACACAATACCTGCCTTACTTGTTCTTGCCGACGGAACCACTTATCGCGGTTGGTCTTTTGGTGCTACAGGCACTGCTATCGGGGAAGTGGTATTTAACACCGGTATGACAGGATATCAAGAAGTCCTGACAGATCCTAGTTACTGTGGTCAGATAGTAGTTTTTACTTATCCAGAATTGGGTAACACAGGTGTAAATCCAGAGGATGAAGAATCAGATCGACCCTATGTGCGGGGAGCGATCGCGCGCAATATTTGTACCCGACCGAGTAACTGGCGATCCTCGCAATCTTTACCAGACTACCTCAAACAGCACCAAATACCAGGTATTTACGGCATAGACACTCGTGCCTTAACCCGCAAAATCCGCATTTTTGGAGCCATGAATGGTGGCATTTCTACAGAAATTTTAGACGAAGCAGAACTGCTAGAACGGGTATTAGCAGCTCCTGCAATGAATGGATTAAATCTTGTCCGTGAAGTAACTACCCAAACGGCATACGAATGGTCACAAACCACTGATCCAGTTTGGGAGTTTAACCCAGAAGCAAAAACTAATTCTGAAGAAACTTTCACCGTTGTGGCTCTAGATTTTGGCATCAAACGTAATATCTTGCGTCGTCTAGCAAGTTACGGATGTCGAGTTATTGTTGTTCCAGCCCACACCCCAATAGAGGAAATTCTCAAATATAATCCAGATGGGATTTTTCTCTCTAATGGTCCTGGTGATCCCGCAACTGTCACCGAAGGTATTGAGACTGCCAAAGCTTTACTGTCATCTCAAAAACCAATGTTTGGCATTTGCATGGGACATCAAATTTTGGGTCATGCACTGGGAGCAGAAACCTATAAACTAAAATTTGGGCATCGTGGCTTGAATCAGCCAGCAGGTTTAGAAAAACGGGTGGAAATTACCAGTCAAAACCACAGTTTTGCTATTAACCCAGATACCCTACCTCAGACAACTGTAGAAATCAGCCACCTAAACTTGAACGATCGCACTGTTGCTGGATTACGTCACAAGAATCTACCGATATTTTCTGTGCAGTATCACCCAGAGGCTTCTCCTGGTCCTCACGACGCTGATTACCTGTTTGAGAATTTCGTGCAAGCAATGCGCGCAGCTCGTCAAACAGCAAACAGTTCTAATGAGGTAAAAATAAAGTAAAAATGGAGAAAGTGCGAGATTGGGAACAACAGACAGTCAACAGTCAACAGTGAACAGTAAACAGTAAACAGTGAGCAGACAAAGGAAACTGATAACTGATAACTGTACAGACGCGATGAATCGCGTCTCTAGCTAACTGATCACTGATCCCTAATCCCCAATGTAGACAACATCTACCAAAACCATCTATACTTGAGCGTTCATTATGAATATGAGGAGGGAATTATTGCTGAACCACTAAACCTAACCGTTAGCCTGAGAGGTACTCGTGAAGTCCGGGATAACTGTCAGCTATTCCGCCTCACAGGTTTGTTAGACGCGTTTTCGGAACCGACGTTCCGCAAAGTATTAGGAAGCAAGATTGACGAGGGTCCCAAGCACATTATTCTGGATCTCTCACAAATCGACTTTGTTGATAGTTCCGGCTTGGGTGCTTTGGTGCAACTAGCCAAGCAGGCGCAAAATGCTGAAGGTACTTTGCAGATCGTCACTAATGCTCGCGTCACTCAAACAGTCAAGCTTGTCCGTTTAGAAAAGTTTTTGATGCTGCAAAAATCAGTTGATGAAGCTTTAGAAAACGTCAAGAACCCTTCTTGATAGCTTGACTGTGCTGATAAAATTAGCTATCCGATGTTCAATCTGGATAGCTTAATTTTTGTGTTTGCTGAGAAGTTAGGTTGGTTTTTGAGTGTTAGTTGTTGATTGTTGGTGTTTAACTCTTGACAAATGACAAATGACAAGTGACAATCCCAAAAAAACTATAAAGAATGAAAATTAGGTACTTCACAATCTCAAAGTTCATTCTAATCTTAAATAAAGCTGGTCTATTGGGAGAACAGTGATCTGCTAAAACAAATGCACCATCCCCAACCTCCCAAATATAGTCTTCAAGGAATAATGAGCTTGTGAAATCAAAGGAGGAAAACTTATTGAATGAACAAGGTGAATCTGGGGTGTTAGATTCGTCTTGTTGGCAATTGATGCGAGCAACTATAGAAAATTTATTCCCACAGCACATTGACCAAGCACAACTACAACAACTTTCTCCTGTTGCTTTAGCATATCTAGGAGATGCAGTATACGAACTTTATGTTAGGATGTATTATCTGCTGCCGCCGCAGCGAAGCGAAAATTACCATCGTTTGGTAGTGGCGCAGGTCAGGGCAGAAAAGCAGGCACTGCATTTGCGATCGCTTATTCCTCATCTGCGGCACAGCGAATTAGAAATAGTCCGACGGGGCCGTAATGCCGCCACAGGACGTCCTAAACGGCTAAACCCGGAAATATATCAACAAGCAACTAGCCTAGAGACTTTAATCGGCTATCTATATCTTACTGATTACCTACGTTTAACTGAACTATTGCAACAACTGCAATTAGAAAAGTAGTAAGAAAAACAACCTCATAAAATTAGAATTGCTTATTATTTATGCTTCGATATATGGTGTGAGGTTATGAGTTTAGACTGACTATGACAGCTTGTGGACACCGAAAAAGGTCGTCATCGCTAGATTCAAGCAAAAAAGTTTTATGGTTTTTAAGTTTTTCAATATCGGATGCCCACTCCTACGCATAACCCAAACAATCCCATGGCAAACAACACGAAAAAGATTATCACTTCTGGTGAAAGAAATCGGGGACAAACCCTAAAATTAAAAAGCAAGCGCGTTGTTCCTAATATTGTTCGCACTTCCACTAAAAAAGTGGATATACCAAACCAGAAACAACAACCACAATATAAACTACAAGAGAATGCACAAGAGAATGTACAAGATAATGATAGTGACCTGATCTATGGTCGCTATCCAGTCTTGAGTGCATTGGAAAGTCAACGCTTGCTGAACCGGATTTGGATTACTTCCCGCCTGCGCTACGATCATCGCTTTCACTCTTTGATTTCGCAAGCCAAGGACAATGGCACGATCATTGATGAGGTAGAACCCAAGCGCTTAGACCAAATTACTAACCGGGGAAATCACCAAGGTATAGCAGCACAAATTGCTCCCTATACCTACATAGAATTTCACGAGTTGCTCGAAAACGCCAAAACTGTAACCAATCCAGTCATAGTTGCTGCTGATGGGATCACTGATCCCCATAACTTAGGGGCAATTATTCGGACAGCAGAAGCAATCGGTGCTCAAGGATTGATTATCCCGCAACGACGAGCATCTGGGATCACTTCCACAGTCATGAAAGTAGCAGCAGGTGCTTTAGAACATTTTCCAGTTGCGAGAGTAGTTAATCTGCACCGTGCTTTGGAAGAAATGAAAACTGCCGGCTTCTGGATTTACGGGACTGCTTGTGAGGGTAGCGAACCAATACAAACAGTGGATTTTAATGGTGCGATCGTTTTAGTAGTTGGATCTGAAGGAGAAGGTCTAAGTTTGTTGACACAACGTTGCTGTGATGTTTTAGTGTCAATCCCTTTACAGGGTAAGACTCCTAGCCTGAATGCATCAGTTGCAGCGGGGATGGCTTTGTATGAAATTTATCGCCAACGCTGGGAAAAAAATACGCTACATTTCGATAAACTACAAAAAACCACTTGGAAAAACAGTGGTAACAGAGTATAAAGAAATGTAAAGCACACAACTACAACAAACCTTTAAGACCCAATACAACGTTAATAAACTGGCGCAAACCATGAAAACTATTTGGGAACAATCTAGGGAATTTTTCGCTAATGCATTCGATACTTTGGGATTGGCTTGGTGGATAGAAATTGTTACACAGAATCCCAAATGTACATACTACTTTGGACCGTTTTTAAGCTCAACAGAAGCAAAAGCAGCTGTTAAAGGTTACGTAGAAGATTTGGAACAGGAAGGCGCACAAGGAATAGCTATAGATGTAAAACGCTGTAAACCAGATGTATTGACAATTGCTGAAGACTTGGGGGAATTGATTGACCGCAAAGTACAGCCTGTCTTTAGCGGTCAAGTATAAATAAGGCTGCTCAAGAGTCAAGTGTCAATTGTCAATTAACATAAGTCAAAAACTTTTGACCATTGACCATTGACTAATGATTCTTGACTGTTTCTGGATGGGCCTCCAACCAATGATCAATATCGCTCAATACCTGATTGGGAACTTCCCACGGGAAAAGGTGAGCAGTATTGGCGTAACACTGCCACTGGCAATTTGGGAAGTGTCGGGCTGTTTCTATACTAGAATCGGGTGTGATGTGGCGATCTTGAGAACCTGCCATCACTAGAGCAGGACAGTGAATTTGCTCAAGGTCAGCAAGGCGGTTGTAACCTGCTTTGATTGCCGTGTAAAGAGCGCGAGTTGCAGACGCTGAGGTTTGTAAATAAGCCGACACAGCATCCTTGGCTATGTATTTGTAGGTAGTGGGGGTATGTTGTTGAATGAGGTAGCGAAATAGCGATCGCTTGCCAAATGTCTCAATATTCCACTCCCAGCCCGGTTTGATTAAATTCAAAATAGAAGTGACTCCGGTATAGAAATTATCCTGCCAAGTTATCGGTGGATGGTTTCCCCTCGGTCGAGCAGCAGTTGCTACCAAAATTAACCCAGTCACGCGCTCAGATAACCGGAGTGCCAATTCCATAGCCAAAATGCCACCTAGCGACCACCCCAATATCAAGCATTTTTCTATCTGCAAGCGGTCTATCAGGCTCTCTAAGTCATTTAAATGGTCACTCATGACAAAATTGCCATTAAACCGACTTTTGCCATAGCCACGGAGGTCTGGGGCAACAGTTTGGAAGCGTTGAGAGAGGTGATTGGTAAAAACAGAAAGGCTAGAACCGGAACCAGGATGACCATGTAAACAGAGAATGGGGAACCCCTGACCTTGAATTTGGACGTTCAGGGATATGGCTGGGGAATTTTGGAAAACAGAGCGATCGCCCATGATTCTTAGCCTTTGTTTTTATAAGAATGTTGGTTGAAAATCCTTCGCCTTGAGGCAAGGGATGAAAACCACTTGCACCCTTGAGGGTGCAAGTGGTAATCTCATTAATGTGGTAGGGTAATCAACCACATTAAAAACCCGGTTGCTGCCTAACAAGCAGACGCTGTACCTTGACAACTGAAGATATGGGGTTCTATTCCGCAGTTTTAGTTTCCACCCTGGAATAGGTAAAATCTTTAAGGGAACTAAACGATCAGCTTTTTGCTTCAACTACAAGCAAGTAAAAACAAATTTTGTAGAAATACAACTACCGTCGGGCAGACGGAAAGTCAAAGCTTGGGGAGAGAACCACCTCTGGGTTAGATAACGCAAGGCATCTAGTTTAAGTGGACTCGTGGAACCAAGAATCTCTGTGGCTTTTAGCCCAGAGAGTGTCAAACAGATTTTTCCATATACCCTCCAGCATAATTAATAACGCACATTTGCCTGTATGTGGAGTGAATCCCAAAAGCCACCCCTGCAACTTTAAAATTTGGGTTAAAAATATTTATGCGATGACCGCGATCGCTCACTCCATCATCAATAATTAGCTGCATGACAATATCTTGGGCTGTGTGCGAACCGTAGCTAATGTTCTCACCAGCAGTAATTTTCCAACTTCCATAGCGATTCAGACGTGTAAAGGGATCACTTCCATCACTTCCATCATGACCTGTTGCACCTTTGGCACCTTGGTCTTTAACATGATCCCTAGCTGCTAGAGACATACCTTTAGATGCACTCAAAGCACCCACAGGACGAACTGAGTTGAGATAGGCGATCGCTTCATCAACAGCTGCTACACCTTCTTGAGTTTGTAAATAGACATTTTGAGAAATTCGGACTTGATTACCTACAAAGCGGCTTCTGTAATTTTTGAGTACAGCTATATAACTTTTAGGATCAGTCCTCGCCTTGTTCATTTCCACAATTACTTGTTGTTCCAATGGCGAAAGATAATCTCCCCGCCTTTGGGTATTAGAAATTGCAACAGGAGTTTTTATAGCTATAAAATCAGGCTGAAGCACTTGATTTGCAGAACAGCCTGTAATTATGGGAATAGAGGTAAAAATCCAAGATAGTAGCCGATGCATTAATAACCTCAGTACTTGGCAGCGATGAGTCAATATATTTTGAGATTCACAGCAATAGAAAAACTTTCCGGAGTAACTGCCAAGAAGTGATAAGCTACGCAGTTGATGACGACTACTTAGCATTCGCTAAAATATTTTCCAGGTCAGATATCTGTACAGCACCAGAAACTTTTTCACTGCTAATAATAAAAGATGGTGTACCAGAAAGCCCTAATTTTTGAGCTAATTGTATATCTTTTTCAATGGCAGTATTAGCAATTTCTCTATCTTGGTTAAATTTTGCTAAATTTAAATTCAGTTTTTTAGCGATATTTACATATAAAGATTCACCTAGCTTATCTTGATTAGTAAATAACTCATCTTGATATTCCCAAAACTTATCCTGTTGTTGTGCTGCCCAAGCTGCTTTTGCAGCTGGCATCGCTTCAGCATGTATTGGAGTTAAAGGATAGTGTTTGTAAACAAATTTAATATCTTTTTGATGCTTTGCTAGCAGTTTTTTTAAAGTTTGATGAGCTTCAGCACAATAGGGACATTGAAAATCAGAAAACTCTACCAATATAGTTTTTGATTCATTTGAGCCAATTGTCGGAGAATCAGCAATTACTGCTTGAGGATTGGTTTTTAAATCCTCTAAAAATCCTTGTCGTACTTTATCTAATTTCTGTTCTTTTTGCTGTTGATAAGCTTGAACAGATTCGATAATTACTTCTGGGTGCTTACGGATAATTTCTAAGACTTGTTCTTCGAGTTGGGGGTTAACACGGGTAGCAGCTTGCGCTGGTAATGACCAAGCAAGAACCAGACAGAATAAACATAATACTATCAAACTACGGGAATATCGCATAATTTGCTCAACATCAGGTAAGAATTTACTCATAAACTCATTCATTGTGGATGAAATTTTTACATTCTAGTATCTCCTGACATGGGTAAGAGCGATCGCATTTACCAATGACAAATGACCAATGACCAATGACGACCCTAACTAGACGCGAAATTACCCTGCGGGAACGCTAAAAGCGAACGCGTCTCTACATTTGTGCCGACTACTTAACTGCGTCAACTAATTCGATAATTTTCTCAAACCGAAAGTTTTCAGCTAAATCGGTGAGGAAATTACTCAGCAAAGATTTACCAGCAGGAATTTGCTTAACTAACTCTATAATCAAATCATCACTGCATTGCGCTGCGGCATAATGCATCTGTGTTAACCACTCACTTGGCATTTCTGATAATAGAGCAACCAGATCAAGGGAATTTAAAATAGTCTCTGTATTTGTTTCGTTTTGTGATATGTCTTCTTGATTCTCTTCATGAAAAAGATATCTCACCCTCAGATATTGGGCGAGTTTTTCTAGTAATAATTCTTCACGAAAGGGTTTATTAATAAAATCATCACACCCAGCTGAGATCATCGCCTGTCGTTGTTCCTCAAAAGCATTAGCTGTGAGGGCGATAATGACGGTATGCGAAGAAGACCTGGTGATCGGAAGATGCGCTGACACATTTATGTCCCCCATGTCCCCCATGTCTCCGTGTCCTTGCACCGCATCTGTTTCCCTCCCTTTAATTTCCCTAGTGGCTTCGTAACCATCCATGATCGGCATTCGCATATCCATGAAAATGAGATTAGGTTTCCAGGATTCCCAAACAGAGATGGCTTCCTGACCATTTGTAGCTTCCTTAACAGAAAAGCCTATAGATCCTAGTAATTTTACGAGTAGCAAACGACTATCATTAGCGTCATCAACTACCAAAATACGGTATTCCGGTTCACCAGGTGCTAAACCAATCACTTTCTGAGAAACAGAAGCAGTGGTTTGAATTTCATCAACATAAGCGATCGCAATCGGAATATAAAAGGAAAATACACTTCCTACCCCCACAGTACTACTGACGTTGATCTCGCCTCCCATCAGCTGCACGTATTTGCGGCTAATTGCTAAACCCAACCCGGTTCCCTGCTGTGATTTTCTACCTGTTTCAGTTTGTCCAAAAGCTTGAAAAAGTAAGTCAATTTCTTCTGCTACAATACCAGGCCCGGTGTCGATGACTTCAAAGCAGAGAACGGGTGTGTTGTGATGAGGTGGTAGGGTGAAATCTTGATCCCCATCTCTGAGCAAAACCCGTAGTTTCACACTACCAGTCTCAGTAAATTTAATGGCATTTCCTAAGACATTGAGTAAAACTTGTCGTAGTTTACTAGAGTCGGTTCTCACGTATCTGGGAATTTCGGGTCCATATTTAAATACCAATTCTAAGCCTTTAGCTACAGCACGCATGTGCAACATTTCTTGGAGATTGTCCAACAGACAAATTAAATCGAAGCTAGACAAATTTAATGTGGTTCTACCGGCTTCGATTTTAGACATTTCCAGAATGTCGTTAATTAAATTGAGCAGGTGTTCGCCAGCACGATTGATAATTCCCAGGTTCTGTTTGTTTTCACTGGAGAGAGTTCTGTCACGAGTCATGACTTGAGTAAAGCCAAGGATTGCATTCAGTGGGGTGCGTAATTCATGGCTCATGTTGGCAAGAAATTCACTTTTGGCACGGTTTGCAGCATCAGCAGCGATCACAGCTTTTTGGAGTGCGCTTGATTGTTGTTGAGTCTGCGCTAGTAATTCTGCTTGCTGCAAAGCAACTCCCAATTGATTGCCAATTTGCACGACAATGTTAATTTCTCCTTTTTTCCAGTGGCGGCAACTAGAATTTTGATAACTAGCTAGTAGCCCCCAAAGTTGATTCCCACAAAATATCGGCACTGTTATGTAGGCCCTGACTTGAAAGCGTTCTAACAGATTAATGTAACAGGGATCAAAACCAGCCGTATAAATATCTGGTACACACAGGAAACTTCCACCTCTGGTGTATGCACCGCCTTGGGTTTGTTGGAGATAGGTATCAACTACTTGGTTATCTCCACTACTGAGAGTTCTGACTGTACAGCGTTCGTTTTGGATAGTAGTTTCTGTGAGTTCGGATTCATCTTGGTGTTGTTCGATGAGCGATACCCAACCACTTCCGACTGACTCGGCGACAAATTCCCCACTCCAGTCAGAGTTAAAGCGATACACCACGACGCGATCGCAGTTCAGTACTTGCCGCAATTCTTGAGTCGTCGCAGTAAAAATTGTTGCCAAATCCAATGTTTGGCGCATTCTCTGAATCACTTGGGTGATGGCTTTTTCTCTGTCTGCACTTTCACGCAAGGCATCTTCGGCAAGTTTAAGTTCAGTGATATCTGTGACTGTGCCAATGTAGCCTTTAAATTCACCATCATCTCCAAATTCTGGTAAGGCTTGACCTATAACCCAAATCACCGTACCGTTGGGATGTACAAAACGATACTCTGAATAAAAAGACTTTTTCGCTGATATCGTTGCTTGCCATTGGGCAAAGACGCGATCGCGATCATCAACATGTATAATTTCATGCCAATATTTATTCACATCAGCTTTGGCAGCAAGCCCGGTGATATCGCTAAAACGCTGATTCACATAAAGATACTTGCCCTCATGATCAGTGTGAAAAATGCCTACAGGTGAGGCTTCTGCTAAAGTTTGGTAACGACGTTGACTTTCTTGCAAAGCTAGTTCAGTGTGTTTACGATCTGTGATTTCTATCACCACTGTACCCACACCACAAGGGCGGATGTCTTCTCCAAAAATGGGGAAGTAAGAAGTCAAAAAATGCCGTATAATATCTAACTCCGAAGGTAATGGAGCGCTCACTTCTATATTAAGAATGGGTTTCGCAGTTTGCAGGACTTGTTGACAAATTGGTACTACAAAAGGAGCTACTTCGGGTACCATCTGCCAAATAGTCTTGCCTATATGCTCGCTTTGGGAATGACCATTAATATTTGCTAGCAGTTCGTTGATCTGCACAAATCGCAATTGATCATCTAATATATTCATGCCTACAGGAGCGCAGGAAAAAAAAGCATTGAGGTGTTCTTCCCGTAAGGCTAATTCCCTTTCTAGGATTTTACGTTCGGTGATGTCTTTGTGTGTACCCGTCATCCGTAGCGGTTCGCCCGATTCGTCACGCTCAAATACCTGAGCGCGAGACTGTATCCATTTCCACTCACCGGATTTAGTACGCAGGCGAAATTCTACTTCGTAGGCGGGACTTTCACCACGCAAATAGGCATCTAGTTCTAATTTAATTGGCTCTACATCATCTGGATGCAGCAGTTGAGCAAAAGCACGGGAATCATCTGAAATTTCCTGTGGTTCGTATCCCAGCATTTTCTTCCATCGCCAGTCGCGATAGACTTTACCAGCTTTGATATTCCAATCCCATAACCCTAAATCGCTCCCTGCTAGTGCTAGTTGTAGACGTTCTTCGCTTTGACGATGGGCTGCTTCTACTTGTTTACGTTGAATGAGCGCCCCTAATTGAGCTGCGACAGCACCCACTAAATAAAGCAAACGGCGATCCAAAGCATGGGAGCTACTTTTAAAAAAGGTCAAAACAGCGACTACTTGATTACCAGCTAATATTGGAACAGCAAAACCAGCTTTTAATCCGATTGGCGATCGCGCAGATACCCAAGAAGCGTCTTCACCAGTAGTAGTGTCTCCTTCTATGGACAATTCTACAAAAGCTGAATCTTTCACTTCAGAAAAATCTTCTATCCATTCTGGCTTTTGTTTGCGCCAAACTCGCCTCAGTAGTCCCATCCCTTTTTCAAGTCTGATCACCTGGCTGTACTGGCAAAATTCGTCTAAGTTATTGTGGCGTCCATACCAACCTAATCTATATTCCAAAGTAGTATTATTCTCAGTAGGTATCCAAGCCTCGCCAAAATTCCAATTGATAGTTGTACAAATGAGGCGCAGGACGAGGGCTAAAGCATTGTCTACATCTACAGCGCGACTGATGGCTTGGGTTGTCAGCAACAGCAAACGGCTTTCATTTTCAGCTTGCTTGCGCTCTGTAATATCATGAGCTGTACCAAGTAAATATTGTTGTCCGTCAATTTCAATTAGTTCAGCACTAAACAGTGTCGTCTTTAACTCTCCGGTAGCAGTACGGAACTCAATTTCATGATTGCGAATTGCTTTTGTATGGTGCAGAACTTGGGTAAGCATGGCACATTCTTCTTGATTCGCCCAGATATTTAATTCTTGATAGTTGCGATCAATGATCTGCGAACGAGAATAGCCAAAAAATCTACAAAAGCTATCGTTAACTTCAATGTAGCGGACTTCTGGAAAAGTGGTCAGGGCTATGGGATCGGGAGATGAGCGAAAGGCTGAGGCTAGTTTGACTTCAGAATGTCGTAAAGCTGCTT
Organism: Pelatocladus sp. BLCC-F211; assembly: GCF_041928655.1. Classification (NCBI taxonomy): domain Bacteria; kingdom Bacillati; phylum Cyanobacteriota; class Cyanophyceae; order Nostocales; family Hapalosiphonaceae; genus Pelatocladus; species Pelatocladus sp. BLCC-F211. Next base: position 95,749 of record NZ_JBHFLM010000123.1, read on the forward strand.
CGGCGTTGAGGCGATCGCGAATTTCTTGCTCTAATTCTATCCGGGCTTGTTTTTCCTGTTCTAGTAGTTTGGCTTGGGCGATCGCAATTCCCAATTGAGCAGCAATTGATTCTAATAGTTCAATTTCTTCTAGACTCCAGTTGCGATAGCGATCGCACTGATGTAAACAAACCATGCCATTTGCTTGCCCGTTATAAGAAGTGCGGACTGCGAGTATAGACTTAATATTATATTCCCGACATAACTCTTGAGCATTTTCTAACAGTGGATCGGTATAAACATTATTAGCTGCAATAGCTTGATCTTGAGCCAATAATTGTTGAGCGTGGGGATTCCCATTTACAGGTATATTGTAATCGCTGAGGGAGGTACACTCAGGAGCCAAAAATTCTTCTAATATGGGGATTTGAGGAGTCGGCAAGTCTACGTAAGTATGAATGAGTGTACGACTAACACCGAAAGCCTCACCTATTTGTTTAATCGCAGTTTTGATAATAATTTGTGTGTCTAATTCAGAACGAATTTTATCGGTAATTTGTCTCAGAAGATTACTACGTTCTAATTGCTTTTGTAATTCTAAATCTGATTTATATCGTTCGTAGGCTATAGAAATAGCTCCTGCGGCTGCTTGCAAAAAAGCTACTTCCGAAGCTTCCCAAAGGTGTGATTCTACACAGTTATCAAAGCCAAGAAAACCTAAAAACTCTCCTTTAGCAATAATTGGCAAAATTAAAATTGAAAGTATACCTTGTGGTTCTAAAATTGCCCGTTCTGATGGGGGTAATTCTGCAACGATACCAGAAACAATTTTGCCCTTTGGTAGTAAAGTAGCCCAGCGAGGAAAATATTCCTGATATGATAAGTTTTGCAGAATCGGGTTATCAATTTCCGGCTGAATACCCTCACTACACCATTCAGTCCGTTGACTCATGAGCAAGTTACCATCATCTCCATGATGATTTTCAAACATGTAGACACGACTTGCTTTAGAAGCAGTCCCAAGAATTGGCATAATATCCTGATAGCATTTGTCGCTGCCATCAAACGACAATAACCGATGCTGTACTTCTAAAAGCGCTGTGAGATACTGTTCACGCAATTTTCGGGCTGCTTCAATGCGTTGACATTCTTGCATTTCCAACAGCAACTGTTCATTTTGTTGTTTAAGTTGCTGTTGGAGTTTTTGGATAATAATTTGATTTTCTACACGTACTAAAACTTCTTCTACTTGAAAGGGTTTAGTAATGTAATCGACAGCGCCAATTTTAAAACCTTTAACCTTGTCAAAAATATCATTATAGACACTGATAAAAATTACCGGAATATGAGAAGTTGTTTTATCTGCTTTAAGTTGTTGACAAACTTCATATCCATCAATATCTGGCATTTTTATATCAAGCAAAATTAGATCCGGTAAAGCCAATTTTGCAACTTCTAATACCATCGAACCTGTAATTAAACTCCGCACAGCATAGCCGTATTGGGACAAAGTAGCAGATAAAGCTTGTAAATGTTCCCAGCAGTCATCAACTACGAGAATGTTTCCTTTGCTTTTTTGTTGTGAATTGCTGCTACTCATAATTGGTTTTTAACTGACGTAGTTTAGAAACGCCACCAGGTTTTTTGTAAGTGACTGAGAATACCTATTGCGATCGCTACCATTAACAAGAGTAAAATAATTCCTCCAGGCAGAAAAGTCAGTACACCAAATCCCCTTAATACCCAAATGGCAATTGTAATACCAAGAATTACACCAACAAGCTGGGTTAATCTGCGATTTAATTTAGAAGAAGATTGACTCATATCAATGACTATTAACTCAACAACTGAATTATTAATTATGAAGTATGAAGTGTGAAATTTTTCATTTTTCAGCCGATGCTGCTTGATACGGAGTAGCTAATTGCACCAAGTCCTACACGCAGACCATAGTTAGTGGCTTCCCGTCAGGGACATCCTTCAGACTTCAGCCTTCATCTTAATTTTGGTAATTTTATCCATGAATAAGCAACACTTTGGACGAATGTATGGCAGACTTTGATTAATTTAAGTAAAAGTACTTAAATTAATCTGTGATTAGAATCACTTAAAATTGATGAAAATTTGACATAATCACCGGGATAAAAAGTATTTCCGGAAATTATATATATTGATTTGGAACTAGAATTGGTCGAATATACTCAATCAATTGAGATGATTACAACTTTAAACCAGAATTTGTGTAAAAGTCGAGTTCAGGAAAAAAGGAAGCTGCAAGCTAGCACTAGCTCACCTTTAATTTTTTCCAAAAACGATTGACTTTATTGAGGAGTGAGTGAAACATTATGTCTGCATCTTATATTTCAGACTCATTTACCAAAGGCTTACCAATGACTTGGAGTCAAGACAAGCAACAGAAGATCATACAGGGTGAAATTTTTACAGAAATGGGATCACATACGTCATGGGGCGGTTGTGTCACTGCTTGGATGTATTTACCATTAGTGCGATCGCAAGTCTTTTCACAAATCACAGATTACCCTCGTTGGGTACAGTATTTTCCCGATATAACTAAAAGTGAGGTTTTGCATAAACGAGGTGAAGTCAAGCGTCTGTATCAAGCGGCACAAAAAGCCTTCTTGTTTTTCACAGCACATGTGGAAATTTACTTAAGCGTCATAGAAGAATTAGGACAGAGAGTGCAATTTCGACTAGAGAAAGGTACTTTTAACGACTTCAGCGCCGAGTTACACTTACAAGATTATGCCAATGGCACTTTGCTAACTTATACGGTAAAAGCGACTCCTAACATCCCCATCCCATCTATTTTTATTCAACAAGCAATGAATTTTGAATTGCCTGCAAATATGCGTAAAATGCGACAAGTTATTTGTACTTCTCAGTAATATCAATGACACAGGCACAAGAAATATTAGACTTTTGGTTTGGTAAGGCCAATCAACCCAGTTACGGTAAACCGCAAGATTTTTGGTTTAGTAAGAAACCAGAAGTTGATGAAGAATTGCGAACTAGGTTTGCTAAAGATTATCACAAAGCAGCAGAGGGTTACTTAGACGACTGGATAGAATTTCCGGAATCTTGTCTAGCACTAATTTTACTGCTAGACCAGTTCCCTCGTAATATGTTTCGTGATACTCCAGAAGCTTTTGCTACTGACTGGGAAGCACTTTCAACAGCTCATCATGCTGTTGCTCAAGGCTACGATCAAAAATTGCTACCTGTACACCGTTGGTTTATTTATTTACCTTTTGAACACAGTGAAAACTTAGAACATCAGCGTCAAGCAGTAAAATTATTTCAACAACTAAGTGACGATCCTGATAGCGCTATTTGTATTGAGTATGCAATTCGTCATATGGAAGTGATTGAACGTTTTGGGCGTTTTCCCCACCGAAATGCAATTTTAGGAAGAACCTCAACCGCAGACGAAAAGGAGTTTTTGAAGCAATCTAGTGCGTGGTTTTAGCTGAATACGGTTCTGATCAAACCAAAACGTGATCACGAAATCATACAGTTCAGTTAAGATTTTGAGTTCTGGGAAAAAGGGTTGTAGGGGTAGGTGTTTGCTTTGAATGTTTTGAGGGGAGTCCCCTTACGGAAGAGCTACGATTGTTATTTTCCCTTACCCCTTAACCTTTTCCCCAACTTCTGCAAGAAATCTATTTGGTGGCGTTTGCTGTGCTATTTGCTGGACTTGTGCAATGTCTAAATTTTTCCGTAAATACGCTGATTCTCTAATTCCCTCTTCAGATAAATTCAGCAAAAACACTGTTACGCAAAATTACGGCTCTGATCAAAACTTAAATTATCCAGTTTTATTAGGGTAAATTTATGACAAACCCTGCAAGGACGGTAATCCGAGTCAATCTGGAGATGGCAAAAGGAGTCGCTCTGGAGTGGGAGCAAGCTTCATACGAGGAACTTAGTGCATATTGCTTGGAGATTTTGAGGGAGATAGGATGTCCCTGTATCGAACTCCCAGAAAACTTGCAAACTCGTGATCAACAGCTCAATTTCATCACAGGATTTGCATCCTACGCTTTTGGGGAGGTGCTAAATGTCCAAACCACTAATTGAAGATATTTTTGATGAGCCAGAACAGGTAAAAGAGATTACATCACCTGCAACCGATGAGGATTTATTGAAGTTAATCCAAAAGTTTTCAGGGTTTGAAACCCCCACTAAGGTTGTCTTACAGGCTATAGCTATTGCTACTTACGATTGTGCATCTGCTTTTCGCTACGCTGATAACTATTTGAACATTCTCAAAAATAAAAAGCAAAGGAAAAAGTTAGTTCTGCAAGAGTCTACACCTGAATTTTACATTAATCCCAAATACGTGGATTTTCGGAATTAGATTTTATATTGGTTATTTATTAGCCTTTAGCGTTTGATCGCAAAAGTTTTGATAGGTTTGTAGCAAGCAATGCGCGTGCTTGAATAATGAGAGGGCTAAAGTCCTGACTACAAACGTATTTACCTTCTTAATTAATGCGATTGTCCACTAGTCTTTTTCTTTTTCTGGAAACTTGCGTTCTCTGACTTCAAAACTATAATCTTGCACAGCTTGAGTTATCGTTTCGCGCAAGTTTGCATACATTTTCGCAAAGGGCGGCTGTTTTTCCGAGAGTCCGAGTACATCAGATGTGACTAATACCTGTCCATCACAATGGATACCTGCACCAATTCCAACCGTAGGAATACTGAGTTTTTGGGTAATTTCAAATGCTAAGTCACTGGGGATATGCTCTAAAACTATAGAAAACACACCCGCTTGTTCAAGAGCGATCGCTTCTTGTAAAATTCGTTCCCTATCTGTCTCGGTTTTTCCCTGTTGGCGCAAACCGATTTGATGGAATGATTGTGGCGTCAAACCCACATGGCCCATCACCGGAATTCCGGCTTGCACCAGATGAGCAATAGTGTCTACCATCGCCGGATAGCCACCTTCGAGTTTGACAGCTTGTCCCCCCGCCTCTTTCAGTGCCAGTCCAGCAGAGTGCATAGCTTGTCGAACACTTTCTTGATACGTCAAAAATGGTAAATCTACGACCATCAAAGCATGTTTCACCCCACGTCGTACAGCTTTGGCATGGTGGAGTGTTTCTTCTAGGGTAAGAGGTAGTGTTGTCTCATACCCCAACACTACTGACATCGAATCACCCACCAAGATTAAATCTACACCAGCAGCATCTAAAAGTTGGGCGATCGCATAATCCCAAGCAGTCAACGCCACAATTTGACGTCCCTGTTGTTTGTATTGAATTAATTGTCGGGTAGTGATTGCCATTTTGGATTAGGGGATTGGGGATCGGGGATTGGGGATTGGGGATTGGGGACAAGGGGGACAAGGGGGACAAGGGGAGCCACTGCGCCCTTGCGGGTTAAGAGCGTTGTAGCACGTGGCGTGGACAAGGGAGAACTTCTCCCGATCCCCGATCCCTGATCCCCTATCCCTACTTCACTGCGCGAGTAAAAGCAAGATGGGGCTTTGCAGTTGTCATTTTTGGCATTAACCAAGCTAAACCCTCGGTCGTACCAATCCACAATTTATTACCAACATCGGGAGCAAGGGCAAGTACACGACTAGAAGGAAGTCCAGGAACTTCATCTAGTACAGCACCAGTATTTGGATTCAATCGTAGCAAACCATTGTTGGTACCGACCCACACACTCCCATCTTTTGCAAAACGTATTGATTTCACGTCACGTCCCCGCAAACGAGTGACTGACCGCAATATAGCACCAGTTTTTGGATTAATCACTAGCAAATTATTTGGCATTCCTGCCCAAATTAAACCATCAGGACTTGTAGCTAAAGCTTGTACTGTTGTACCTGGTAAATTATCAATTCGCTTCATAATAAAAGCATTAGCGGTATTAACTCGTACTACTCCATCCAGTGTCCCTACCCAAAGTTGACCTTCTACGTCTAAAGTTAAGGCGTTAGCACTAACACCAGGTAAATTTTTTAACGTAGTCATAATTAAGCCTTGGTCGGGACTAATTAACGATAAGCCATTGTCTGTCCCCACCCATAAATAACCCCGTTTGTCAACTAACAAAGATAAAACTCGCTTGGAAGGCAAAAATAAATTTTGGGCTGTAATTTCGTTACTGTGGGGGTCTACTCGCTTTAATCCTTCATAGGTTCCTACCCATAAACGCCCGACTTTATCTTGGGCTAAAGCGGCAATAGCAATGTTTGGTAAACTGACACGAGCTAATATTTTGCCTGTATTGGGGTCAATTCGAGATAATCCGCGCCAAGAAGCTACCCAGAGATTGCCAGTATAATCTGCTTGCAATGCACTGACACGATAATCAGTTTCTTGGACGTTTTCAATTAAATTTCGATCATCAGGTAAGGGATCTACTCTTCCCGGTGGCGCGCTTGCTGGGTAAGAAGGAGTGAGTTCAGACGGATCAACATTCAGAATTTTGGGTGTGGGAGTATGATTATTTTCTGTTGGATTTGCGAGAACTACAGTATCCAAACTTGGCAGGGCTAATAAACCCAATAAGATATAACTTATTGCTATACCACTACGTTTGCAAACAGCGATCGCATTTGTTTTGGAGACAGTCTCTTTCATCACTTCACACTGAAAGGCTTAAGGATAAGTTCAGTGTTCCCCAGCAGGATGAACAGTTATCAGTTAACATTACAAGCTGCGTTGATATTTATCTGAGTATCGCTTTTTTGGCATTTTGCTTTTTTGGCATTTTATTGTTGCGATCGCATGGCCTTATTATCCGGCTATTTGTCACCTTGACAGGGCTACCCCTCCCCCATTCCCCCAAATTGGGGGAATGGGGGAGGGGAGTCAATCCAAAATTCATAGACGCGACAGCGGCTTCATAATTGTTCCTCCAGCACGAGTACGTCTTTGATAGCGTTGTTTAATCAGGTCACTACAGACCCACGAACGGTCTTCTAAACTCCAGTTATATGGTTTTCTGATGTAGTGATCGCTGCTAGAAATATTTTCTAAATAACTATAAATGATTCATAATTAAATAAAAATTGATCCTTTATTTTTAAAGGTCTTATAACAATTCCCAAAAATTTCACTACACATGAATAATGTTTGGAAAGGCACACAGCCGTGCGCCTCTAAAATTGAAATATGTAGTCACCTTTTTGAGAATTGAGCTTACTTTTTACTTTTTACTTTCTAAATGTGGTCTGAATTAACAAAAGCGATCGCTAACATCAATATTCCTGCTGATTGGCTCGGCATCAGAGTAGTCAAAGAAACATTCTTTCACCGTGCTGTCCGTGATGGCTTACCCCAACGCCACGGTAAATCTGCCACCACAGGAGCCATGCTGGAAGTCATGATTAACGGCTGTATGGGCTATGCAGCGACTAATTCTCTCCAACTGACAAGTTTACAAAACGCTGCCGAAAAAGCGTATCAACAAGCACTTGCAGCTAAACAGTGGTGGATACATCCGTTCCAAGCCGCTAGCGAACGTCCCAAAGTAGTTGGTGAATACGTTTCGCCATTTATTGAACCACTAGATGCTCTAGGTGCAGGGGAAATCAACAATTTGCTCGTCCGTATTTGCCAAAACCTCAAAGTTTCCGAACAAATCGTCAAAACTACAGCTGGTGCGAATACAGGCGAACGAGAAACATGGTTTGTCAGCAGCAACGGCTCAGAAGTTTATCAAAAATTTCTGTTTCTTAGTACCCATTATGGAGCGATCGCCCAAGATGGCGCGATCATCCAGCAGCGCACCAATAACGGCTGGGAAGCCAATTATTTCCAAGGAGGTATGGAATTACTCGAACCCGATCATCTTTGGCAAAAAGTGCAGCACATCGGAGAGGGCGCAGTAGAACTTTTAACAGCAGCAGAATGTCCAACCACACGCACTAATTTAGTGTTAGCCCCAGACCAAATGATGCTACAAATTCATGAAAGTGTGGGACATCCCCTAGAATTAGACCGAATTTTAGGTGATGAGCGCAACTACGCTGGTGGTAGCTTTGTCAACAAAAATGATTTTGGGGTTTTGGTGTATGGTTCTCCCCTGATGAATATCACTTTTGACCCCACTGTACCCGGCGAATCAGCTAGTTATGGTTACGATGACACTGGTGCTGTCGCCACACGAGAATATTTAATCAAGGAAGGTGTGCTATTGCGAGGTTTAGGTAGTTTAGAAAGCCAAAAAAGAGCAGGTATCCCAGGAGTAGCCTGTGCGCGTGCTTGTTCTTGGAATCGACCCGCGATTGATCGCATGGCAAACTTAAATTTAGAACCAGGTAAAGCTTCCTTTGACGAAATAATTGCTGACATCGAACACGGCGTTTACATGGAAGCTAATCGTTCTTGGTCAATAGACGATCGCCGCTATAAATTTCAATTTGGTTGTGAGTACGCTAAATTAATTGAAAACGGAAAATTAACCAAAACCTTGCGTAATCCTAACTATCGAGCTACAACACCAGAATTTTGGCACAGCTTAACCAAAGTTGGAAACTCCTCAACCTGGGAAATGTACGGTACTCCCTACTGTGGTAAAGGAGAACCAAACCAAGCTATTTGGGTAGGACATGGTTCACCCGTTTGTCTATTTACCAACGTCGAAGTATTCGGCGGCGATACGTAAGATGGGGGTGTAAGAGTATAAGGGTTTAAGGGTGTAAGAATTTATAAAACGATGATTATTCCGTTAGTTTTATAGTCATCACTCATTGCTTTATAAAAAACCTACACTTATCAGCTCCCTTGTCCACGCCACGTGCTACAACGCTCTTAACCCGCAAGGGCGCAGTGGCTCCCCTTGTCTCCCTTGTCTCCCTTGTCCCCTCAACCCCCAATCCCCATCATGAACAACCAGGAACTCACTGCTTTAGAAATCAGCTTTAACCAACTGATCGATACTTTGTTGCTGAAAAAAGTAGCAACTGAAGAATTTACTGTCAGATTAAATAGCGAACGCAGTCAATTTACTCGCTTTAATCATGCCAAAGTTAGACAAACTGGTATAGTTGCTGATGGCTGGATTGACCTAAGTTTAATCCAAGACCAACGCAGTAGTTTTAGACAAATTCCTTTTACTGGAAATTGGGAAATAGATTGGGAAGTCACATACCAAGCTCTGCAAGAACTACGCGCAGAACTACATTTTCTACTTTTAGATCCTTATTTAGTATTGCCATCAGGAATTAATACTAGTCGAGAAGTATATTCTGGTAATTTATTGACTGAAGAAGCAGTAGTATCAAATGTTTTAGAATCAGTCACAGAATTAGATTTTACAGGTTTGTATGCTGGCGGATCTGTAGTTAATGCCTATGCTGATTCTCAGGGACAAAAACACTGGTTTGCTACTGATTCTTTTACCCTAGATTACTCTATATTTGACACTGAAGGACAAGCGGTTAAAGGTATATTTGCAGGTAGTGATTGGCATCAAAAAGCTTATATCAATAAAATTCAAGAAGCAAAAAAGCAACTAGAATTATTGGCTCGTCCAGTTAAGCAATTACCACGCGGACAATATAGAACTTATTTTGCCCCAGACGCAGTTGACAATTTATTAATGATGCTTTCTTGGGGTGCTACTAGTGAAGCTGATCTACAACAAGGAAATAGTGCTTTAGCTGCTCTTTCGCGTCAAGAAAAACAACTTTCTGCTAAGTTTAATCTCAAAGAAAACTTTCGACGGGGAACAGTACCGCGTTTTAATGAATGGGGAGAAATGACAGCCCTGGAATTACCAATAATTACTCAAGGAGTATTAGTAAATACCTTGATAAATTCTCGTACCGCCAAAGAATATCAAAAAACTCCTAACGGTGCTAATAGTCATGAATCTTTGCGATCGCCAGAAATAAGTCCGGGTAATTTAGAATTTGACCAAATTCTGCCAAGTTTGGATACAGGATTATATGTATCAAACTTACATTATTTAAATTGGAGCGATCGCCCCACGGGTAGAATCACAGGTATGACCCGCTATGCCTGTTTTTGGGTGGAAAATGGCGAAATCATCGCACCAATAGAGAATCTGCGGTTTGACGATAGTCTTTATCGCTTCTGGGGTGAAAATTTACTCGATTTTACCAATTTTCAAGAATTTATCCCCGAAGTCGGAACCTATGAAGGTCGGCAACTGGGAGGTAGTATGGTTCCTGGGATGTTGGTGGAAGATTTTACGTATACTTTGTAAGATGATAATGTGTATCAACCATTTCACAAAAATTATCGTTTGATGTCAACATTAAAATATGAGTTTCACACAAAGCAATTAAGGTTGTTGAAGATGATAGAGAATGTTGAGTTTCTGTAATGGTGCAAACCTGTAGGTGTTTTACACGGAAACTCAAATTTTATGCCTGAAAGACTTACCTGTTCTGGATTTGAGCTATTCACATCAAAACAGAGGTTCGCGCAATGTCTAAAACTCTTACCAGTAAAGCATTTGAGCCAATTTTTTCCAAGCCACTCTTGACAGTGCGATCGCTCAAACGATATATTTACTCTAGGTCTGCACCACTGAACCTTGAAAACCAAATACAGCAAGGCTTCTAGATTGAGCAGTTGCAACTTACACAAATCCCTATTAGGGATTGAAACCCAGGTTCCTCCCAATATTATTAACCCCTGGGAGGATGGTTGCAACTTACACAAATCCCTATTAGGGATTGAAACGTGCCGTGACCAAGGCTTGGCTGCATGAAATAGCGTTGCAACTTACACAAATCCCTATTAGGGATTGAAACTGGCAACCAGTAATCAGTAAATCCGCTACTAGGAAGTTGCAACTTACACAAATCCCTATTAGGGATTGAAACAATGATGGTCTGTGTACCCCGCACGTTAAGATTATGTTGCAACTTACACAAATCCCTATTAGGGATTGAAACGGGCTTTCGACGGTGGTTCCGAGTTGGTGACTTGTTGCAACTTACACAAATCCCTATTAGGGATTGAAACGAAACGATATTCCAAGCACCCGACTGCGAAACCGATTGAAGTTGCAACTTACACAAATCCCTATTAGGGATTGAAACTAATCATAATAAAGTCTCCTTATTTGACAAAAGAAAAGTAAAGTTGCAACTTACACAAATCCCTATTAGGGATTGAAACAGCAGTTCATTAGTGAAGATGAAATTGTAAGAATTGTTGCAACTTACACAAATCCCTATTAGGGATTGAAACTCTGCTGTACCCTTTCTGTTTGCACCAATCATCTGTTGCAACTTACACAAATCCCTATTAGGGATTGAAACCTTCAGCAGTACCTTTATATATTCCACCTATAGCAGTTGCAACTTACACAAATCCCTATTAGGGATTGAAACTTGCTCTTTACCATACCTGAGATATAAAGATGAGGTTGCAACTTACACAAATCCCTATTAGGGATTGAAACATATATTTGTAGACAGTGGTGGCGACACCATATAGTTGCAACTTACACAAATCCCTATTAGGGATTGAAACAATTTCTGATAATTTACCAGTAACTTTGAGTGGAGGTTGCAACTTACACAAATCCCTATTAGGGATTGAAACGCGCTAGACGTTGGCTCAAAGAGGGGAAAGCCCGCGGTTGCAACTTACACAAATCCCTATTAGGGATTGAAACAGCGGAAATACTATTAATATCGCTAACTCTAGATTGTTGCAACTTACACAAATCCCTATTAGGGATTGAAACTTATGCTCGTAGAGTATTTGAGCAAACGATCGCAAGTTGCAACTTACACAAATCCCTATTAGGGATTGAAACTTGGTGCAAGCTCCCAGCCTCCAGTGAGTAATGGTGTTGCAACTTACACAAATCCCTATTAGGGATTGAAACGTAGGAATAGCACCCTTTCCTTTTTTGTTTTTTCGTTGCAACTTACACAAATCCCTATTAGGGATTGAAACCTCACTCATCTAGTACAAATAGAAGATGACTATGAGTTGCAACTTACACAAATCCCTATTAGGGATTGAAACCAAGTAATCCCCAGTCTCTAGGCGTTGCTGCATTGTTGCAACTTACACAAATCCCTATTAGGGATTGAAACCTTATGATTATTGTTGTTTAAATAAGTTAAATACAGTTGCAACTTACACAAATCCCTATTAGGGATTGAAACAGATACTCCATTAAGTACTATAAGAGATAAATTTCCGTTGCAACTTACACAAATCCCTATTAGGGATTGAAACGAACCCTATCATTTTGTACAAGATAAGCCTTTTGTTGCAACTTACACAAATCCCTATTAGGGATTGAAACCAACCACTTTCCTTGATTGATGTAATTAATAAATTACTAATTCCTACCAACTTCTTAAACTCTTTGTGTTCTTTGTGTCCTACCCTGCGGGAAGCCGCTGACGCGTCTATGTGGTTCGTTAACAAAAATCCTTACCAATGACGAATGACGAATGACAAAGGACAACCCCAACTAGTTAGCTTTATTTGTGGTGACTTAACTTATAACACTCCCTTAGAACTGGGGATCGTCCCTGCACGACGGGGATCAATTTCTACCGCCATCCGCATTGCTCTGGCAAAAGCCTTAAATGTCGCCTCTATAATGTGATGAGAATTGATCCCGTCTAACTGGCGAATGTGCAGCGTCATTTGACTATTACCTGCTAACGCCACAAAAAACTCTCGTACTAGCTGAGTGTCATAAGTTCCGACTCGCTGAGTGGGAATTTGCAAACCATAGCTGAGATGAGGACGACCCGAAAAATCCAGTGCTACCTGAATTAATGCTTCATCTAGAGGCGCAAGAAAATTACCAAAACGGACAATACCTTTCTTGTCGCCTAATACTTTGCTGATAGCTTGTCCCAAAGTTATAGCAACATCTTCGTTAGTGTGATGGTCATCAATATGCAAGTCTCCCGTTGCTTGGATATCCAAGTCAATCAATCCGTGGGAGGCGATTTGATGCAGCATATGATCTAAAAAAGGAATACCAGTAGCTGCATTGCAAACTCCTGTGCCATCTAAATTAATCGTAACGTGGACATCAGTTTCCCCCGTGGTACGACGTACAGAAGCAATACGAGGAGTTTGTGTCAGATTGCTGGGTGAAGATAGAGTTTGGCGATCGCTTATTTGCATAGGAATTGGGGATCGGGGATTGGGGATCGGGGATCGGGGATCGGGGATCGGGGATCGGGGATTGGGCATGAATCAGTTAACAGTTAACAGTGAACTGTTAGCAGTTTAATTTTGATAACTGATAACTGATAACTGATAACTGATTAGTTGTCCTCTCTTACTACATTCCCATAATTTCATATCCTGCATCAACATACAGGACTTGTCCTGTAATTCCACTTGCCAAGTCGCTACACAAGAATGCTGCTGCATTACCTACCTCAGTCTGTGTAACGGTGCGCCGTAAGGGGGCTACTTTCTCGACATGGTGAATCATATCTAAAATACCGCCAACGGCACTAGAAGCCAAAGTACGAATTGGGCCGGCGGAGATCGCATTGACGCGGATATTAGCAGAGCCTAGTTCTGATGCTAAATAACGTACGCTTGCTTCTAATCCGGCTTTAGCAACTCCCATGACATTATAGTTGGGGATTGCTCTGATAGAACCTAAATAAGTCAGAGTTACTATGCTTCCTCCTGAAGTCATTAAAGGTTTAGCTGCACCAGCTAGTTGCACTAAAGAATAGGTGCTGACTTCTAAAGCTGTACGAAATCCTTCACGCGAGGTTTGGCTAAAGTCTCCACTCAAATCATCTTTTTGGGCAAAAGCGAGACAATGAATCAGAATATCTAAGCTACCCCACTTATCCTGGATTGTTTCAAAGGTAGACTTAATTTCCTCGTCATTTTGAACATTACAAGGCAAAAACAGAGTAGGATTGAGTGGTTCGACCAATTCTGCGACTTTCTTTTCCATTTTGCCTTTTTCGTCGCTTAAATAGGTAATGCCAAGGTTAGCTCCGGCTTTGTGCAATTGTTGAGCAATCCCCCAAGCAATAGAACGGTTATTAGCAATGCCTGTAACAAGGGCATTTTTTCCAGTCAGATCCAGCATAGAAATCATTGATGTGATGTTTCACTAGGAGCATACATGAATCTGAGCTTGGTTTGTCTTCGTTTGATCAATTTGATTTTTGAGCGACTAGTTAGGGTGGATGTAAGAGAAGAGACTTCATCTAGCTTTAACCACAATCGGATACAAACAGCTAATTTGAAAGATAGATGATTAAAAAGACTTTTAAGCAGAGTAAAGGTTTTAGAAAAAGGTATTTTTCTCTTGAGAGTAACTAAATTTATTAGTGGTTTATTTTGCACCCACACTATCCTATATTTTCACATCCGTATTTTCTAGACCTAAAGTGCCAAAATTGCTTTTTACCATCAATGTACCATTTAATGTTTTAATAAAGTCTCTATGAAACCTTCTTTTTTCTTCAAAAACTTATTGTCTACAATTTTGGAAGTACCTAACAAAAAGTACTAGATCCCTGCACTAGAAATTTTGTATCATGTTGAACAAACATCAATTGAACAAAAGGGTTAAGTATAGGACTGTACAAAAGGGTTGACAATGTTTTATTGAATTGTCGAGTGTATTCTTAGGAAATCCATATTCATTTTTCCGGCGTTGGGTAGGGGAAGGGAGATGATCGTGACACAAGATAAAGCCCTAGCAAATGTTTTTCGTCAAATGGCGACTGGAGCGTTTCCGCCAGTGGTGGAATCGTTCGAGCGCAACAAGACGATCTTTTTCCCCGGCGATCCTGCTGAAAGAGTTTACTTTCTTTTAAAAGGTGCAGTTAAACTCTCCAGGGTGTATGAAGCAGGAGAAGAAATAACCGTAGCACTTCTGCGGGAAAATAGTGTATTTGGGGTTTTGTCCCTACTAACGGGAAATAAGTCAGACCGTTTTTATCATGCAGTTGCTTTTACGCCTGTGGAATTGCTCTCAGCACCCATTGAACAGGTAGAACAAGCACTCAAGGAAAATCCAGAACTATCGATGTTGATGCTGCGGGGTTTATCTTCGCGCATTCTTCAGACAGAGATGATGATTGAAACCCTCGCTCACCGAGATATGGGTTCAAGATTAATAAGTTTCTTATTAATTCTCTGTCGAGATTTTGGTCTTCCTTGTGCAGATGGAATCACAATTGATCTCAAGCTATCTCATCAGGCGATCGCTGAAGCAATTGGTTCGACTCGCGTTACTGTCACTAGGTTACTAGGCGATTTGCGCGAAAAGAAGATGATTTCCATACACAAGAAAAAAATTACAGTCCACAAACCCGTGACATTAAGTCGGCAATTCACTTAATTGCATTTGGGAAGCGGAATTAAAAAATTATAGACACTCTTGTAAAAATAGGTAATGGGTAATGGGTAATGGGTAATATGGTAAATTTTCTTGTTTTTTCCCTTTTAATCCTTTCCCCTTAACCCTTTTCCCTGAACCTAGTAATTTATCAACCTGCAATTCGCCACAGAAAATGCCTGAAAGTAGTAGGCTGTATCTGGAAGGATCTCTTCGGTAAATACAAACAGATGGCCACCGGGTACATCCTCATTATTGCAATCTTAGTTTTGGGAGGCGTTATTGCCACCGTCGGCGATCGCATTGGGACGCGGGTTGGCAAAAAACGGCTCTCACTTTTCAACCTCAGACCGAAAAATACAGCTGTATTAGTAACAATTTTGACCGGGTTGGGCATTTCCGCATCAACCCTGGGCATTTTATTTTTAGCTGATGATGGCTTGCGTAAGGGAGTTTTTGAGTTACAAGATATTCAAAAAGACCTTAGGCGGAAACGCGTACAACTGGAGACTACAACCCAGCAACTTAATACAACCAAGACAGAACTAGATCAAGCCCGAAAAGAACAAACCAAAGCTCAAGAGGATTTGCAAGAAATTAACAAATCTTTACAAGCAGTCAACGCTAAACAACAGCAAACGCAAGCCCAGCTTAACCGTACGATTAATCAACAAGCACGCACTAAAAGCCAGCTTGCAGGCACTCAAAAACAATTGAGTCAAGTAGCAACTCAATATGAAAAAGCTATAGCTCAGTTGCAAAACGTTTATCAAGAAAGAAACAGACAGCTAGAGGAAATTAAACGACTCAAAGCAGAACGCCAAAAACTTTATGAACAAGCTAAACAGGCGGTTGCTGAAGCCCAAGCAGCCATTGACAAACGCGATCGCGAACTAGCCAAGCGTCAAGAAATGATTCAAAATCGGGATCAGACAATTGCGAAACTAGATGCGATCATTCAAAAGCGTAATCTCGAAATTACAGCACGGGAGCAAATTATTGCCCAACGAGAAACCCGCCTCAAACAACTGGAAACACAACAGGATTTTCTGGAACAGGAAGTCGCAAGACTAGAAAAGTACTACCAGTCTTATCGCGACTTACGTTTAGGGAAACTGGCCTTAGTTCGAGGTCAAGTTCTGGCTGCTGGAGTAGTCCGCGTCGAACAACCTGCGGCTGCTCGTCAAGCAGTAATCCAGCTATTAAAGGAAGCAAATAGAAACGCCAGTACAAAGTTAAGTGAACCTGGAATTAATACTCTCCCAGGTGTGCAGGTACTACGCGTCACCGGAGAACAGGTTGAACAGTTAAGTAATCAGATTAAAGATGGTCGAGATTACGTGGTGCGGATTTTCTGTGCAGGTAACTACGTCAGAGGAGAAAAACCAATCGAATTTTTTGCAGATGCAGCACTCAATCAAATCGTGTTCTCTGGAGGTGAAGTACTAGCTACAACGACGGCTGATCCCAAAACCATGACATCCTATCAACTGCGACAGCGCTTAGAACTGTTAATTTCTGCTTCCCAATTTCGCGCTCGTAGTGCTGGAATTTTAGAAGATATTCAAATCGATGGGACTTTTTTGCGTTTTATTGCCGATTTACGACAATATGACCAATCAATAGACATTAAAGCTATTGCCGCAAAAGATACATATACCGCCGGGCCGTTGAAAGTAAAATTGGTGGCAATTAAAAATGGACAAGTGATTTTTAGTACTTAATTTTGTTAGTAGTTATTGGTTAGTAGCAGATCACTAATACATTAACCAATAACTACTAACTAATAACTATTATTTAAAATCATCTTTAAAATATGAATTTAAGTGAATTTACACCAACTCAACCAGTAATTTTAGGGTTTGATCCCGGTAAAGATAAATGTGGTTTAGCAGTGATGGGGCTGGATCGAAAGCTACATTATCATCAGGTTATACCTTCTGGTGAAGCGATCGCCAATATTGAAACTCTGCGCCAGAGATTTCCTATTTCTTTAATGGTGATGGGTGATCAAACCACAGCCAAACGCTGGAAACAGCAACTACAACAAGAATTGTCAGAGCAGTTAAATATTATCTTGGTCGATGAACGCTACACCAGTTTAGAAGCACGCGATCGCTATTGGCAAATGTTCCCACCAAAAGGAATCACCAAACTGTTACCACAAGGAATGCGAACACCTCCAAGACCAATCGATGACATAGTTGCCATTCTCCTGATTGAAAGATATCTAAGTCGTCTTACAGAATCGGCAAAATGAATTATGAATGATCAAAAATTTCATAATTCATCATTCATCATTCATAATTCTTAGTCAAAGTTCTGCCCGAATAGTAAAAGCATAGTCTCCTCCTGGTTCAAGTTGGTAATCTTTTTGCTCTAAAAAACGACCAAGAGGTTCTTTGATTAAGGCACGACCTTGTGATGGTTTGACAGACAATTCTCCTCGGCGGAAGTGCCATTGAAACTGCCACTCAAAATCTCCTGCTCTTACTTCTCCTTCCAGTAGGCCCTGTTGCCAAGATTGACGGATAATCCTCACATGGGCTGTTGTTTGGGGTAAACGTTTAGCACTCACGTTGCTTGATGTCAAGTATTGATAAAAGCTGATCAGTTATAGCTTTACATTTACACAAAATACATCAAATATACCTATAGAAGTAAATAGGGGTTGCTGAAAAATTCAGAAGGCAGAAGTACAAAGGCACTTAACACACCCTACAAAACTTACTATCCCCCTTCCAATCCCTTGATGAAGAAAAAATAAATAAACCTTGAGCAATTTCTTGGTAGCCCTGATGACGCGCTATCATCGGTTATTGGCATGTTAAAAATGTGTATCCCTAAACATCCATGACCGCTTCTTACTCTGCATCCCAGCCAAACGCCGGCAACAATGCGAACACATTTATTACTGACCATCGACTGGTGGATCGCACTAAGCTGACTCAAATGTTTCAGCATTATGTCGAGACAAAAGAGAAGTATCCCCATGCGGTTTTGCTGTATCGAGTGGGAGACTTTTTTGAATGCTATTTTGAAGATGCTGTAATTCTGGCGCAGGAATTAGAACTTTACCTCACCAGCAAACCAGTAGGAGAAGTGGGAAGGGTATCAATGAGTGGTGTTCCGCACCACGCTTGGGAACGCCACGCTACTCTGTTGGTAGAAAAAGGGTATGCAGTGGTGATTTGTGATCAAGTCGAAGATGCTTCGGAAGCTGTTGGTAGATTGGTACGGCGCGAAGTAACGCGGATTATCACTCCTGGGACTTTGTTAGAAGAAGGAATGCTGAAAGCCAGTCGCAATAATTACCTCGCGGCTGTGGTAATTGCTGGCGAACATTGGGGTTTGGCTTATGCAGATATTTCTACCGGGGAATTCTTAACTACCCAAGGTAGCATTAGTGAACATTTGACGCAAGAATTAATGCGCTTGCAGCCGGCGGAGGTATTAGTTCCGACGAATGCGCCTGATTTGGGAAGTTTATTACGACCGGGAGAGAAGTCGGAGCATTTACCAGAATGTTTACCACCAGCGTTTTGTTATGCACTGCGATCGCAACTACCTTTTTCAGTTGGCGAAGCGAGATCCAGATTATTGCAGAAATTTAAAGTGCGATCGCTCGAAGGTTTGGGTTGCGAACACCTCCCCCTCGCAGTCCGGGCGGCTGGTGGTCTTTTAGAATACCTAGAAGATACACAAAAAGAAAGTTCTGTACCCCTACAACCACTGAGAACTTACACAATTACTGATTATCTGATTGTAGACCATCAAACTCGGCGCAACCTGGAAATTACGCAAACTGTCCGTGATGGTAGTTTTCACGGTTCTTTACTTTGGGCTTTGGATAGAACTTCTACGGCGATGGGTAGTCGGGCTTTACGACGCTGGTTGTTACAACCACTACTTGAGATCAAAGGTATCCAAGCACGGCAAGATACAATTCAAGAATTGCTAGAAAATACGCCTCTACGCCAAGATTTACGGCAGTTATTACGGCAAATTTACGATTTGGAACGTTTGACGGGAAGGGCTGGTTCTGGTACAGCAAATGCTAAAGATTTGGTAGCTTTGGCTGATTCTGTGTCCAAGTTGCCGGAATTAGCGCTGTTAGTGATGGATGCTGCGTCTCTCTTCCTGAAAGCCTTGCAGAAAGTTCCCCCTGGTTTGGAGGAGTTAGGGCAAAAAATCCGTAGTTATATTGTGGAGTCACCACCAATACATATTAAAGAAGGTGGATTGATTCGTCAGGGAGTTAATCCTCAGTTGGATGAAAGACGGAGTTTGGTGGAAGAAGACCAAAAATGGATTGCAAATTTAGAGGTTGATGAACGGGCGAGGACGGGTATTCAGACGCTGAAGGTGGGATTTAATAAAACTTTTGGATATTATATCAGTATTTCCCGTGCCAAGGCTGACCAAGTACCGTCAAATTATATACGCAAACAGACTTTAACGAATGAAGAACGCTACATTACTCCAGAGTTGAAGGAACGGGAAGCGCGGATTTTGACGGCGCGGGATGATTTGAACCAGATGGAGTATGAAATTTTCGTGGCGTTGCGGGAGGAAGTTGCAGCCCAAGCGGAGGTGATTCGGAATCTGTCGCGGGCTGTGGCGGCGGTGGATGTGTTGTGCGGTTTGGCGGAGTTGGCTGTATATCAAGGTTATTGTCGCCCTCAAATGGTAGAGGGACGAGAGATTTATGTTGTCGATGGGCGTCATCCGGTGGTAGAACAGTCTTTACCAGCTGGGTTTTTTGTACCGAACTCTACGAGTTTGGGAGGAAAGTCATTAGTCACTAGTCATTTGTCATTAGCAACTGATCAAGAACAAATCACAAATGACCAAGGACAAATGACAAATGACAATCCAGATTTGATAATTCTCACGGGACCGAATGCGAGTGGTAAGAGTTGTTATTTGAGACAGGTGGGGTTAATTCAGTTGATGGCGCAAATTGGTAGTTTTGTGCCTGCTAGGTATGCGAAGTTGAGTGTGTGCGATCGCATTTTTACCCGTGTGGGTGCGGTGGATGATTTGGCGACGGGTCAATCTACGTTTATGGTGGAAATGAATGAGACAGCGAATATTCTCAATCATGCCACATCGCGATCGCTGGTGTTGTTAGATGAAATTGGGCGAGGAACGGCGACTTTTGACGGGCTGTCAATTGCTTGGGCGGTGGCGGAATATTTAGCCGCTGAGATTGAGGCACGAACAATTTTTGCAACACATTATCATGAGTTGAATGAATTGTCAAGCATTTTACCGAATGTGGCGAATTATCAGGTGACGGTGAAGGAGTTACCAGACCAAATTATCTTTTTGCATCAGGTTCAACCGGGGGGTGCAGATAAGTCCTACGGTATTGAAGCGGGAAGATTGGCGGGTTTACCTGGGGTGGTAATTCAACGTGCCAAACAAGTGATGAGTCAAATTGAGAAGCACAGTAAAATTGCGATTGGATTGCAGAGTTTGGAGTAAAGCGATCGCTTGAATTTGTGGAGTTTGATAGAACCAAGGCGATGTCCGTTGGCTCGCCACGATTATCCCTAATAAAATTTTATTTTTTTGATGATACAACGTGAGTCTCCAACGGAGGCACACATCAATACAAATACATCGGTAGGTGCGTACAGTTGTACAGAGTTACAAGATATAAAAATTAAGCTTGTTAATATCATTTAGATTTAAATTATTTTATCTACTTTGAGTCATAATAACCAAAATAGTCTCTATTATATTCAATCCTACTTGTGATCCAGACAACTCTGAACTTAAAATATTTTGAAAATCCGGTAAATCCAGTCTTTGCCAACCATGAAACTTTTCACCCTCGTTTCGGTTGGTTGAAAAAAGGGTTTGATGCAGTCAATAGAAATCCAGGAATTTTTTTACAGGATGATGCGCCTGTACGTTTAGGCGTTGGTAAAAATATGGTACGTGCGATTCGCTATTGGTGTAGTGCTTTTAAAATTATTGATAAAAATAATTTACCAACAAGTTTCGGAGATAAACTTTTAGGAAACAATGGATGGGACCCTTATTTAGAAGATCCGGCATCATTATGGTTATTACATTGGTATTTGTTAAAACCTACTTGTGAAGCTGCTGCCTGGTATTATATTTTTAATGTATTTCGAGATTTAGAGTTTACAAAAGAAGATATTTTAGCAGGGCTGAAAGATTATATAGGTAACTTTAATAAAACTATTGCCGAATCTTCTTTTATCAAAGATGTGAATTGTATTTTAAGAATGTATGCTACACAGGATTTTAGTAAAAATAATACTCCAATTGAAGATTCGATTGATTGTCCTTTTAACGAGCTTGGTTTAATTCGTCACTTTGGTAAAAATTATCAATTTAAAATTGGCGCAAAGGCGAATTTACCTGCACAAATTATTGTTGCTACTTGTTTAGAATACGCTAGTTGGGTAAGTCAAGATAGCAAAACAATTACTATTCGGCGGTTACTTTATGATGAGGGTAGTCCGGGGATGGTATTTAAACTGACGGAAAATATTTTATGTGCAGCTATTGAGACGGTTGCTAAAGAATTTGAGGCGATAATTCTTTCTGATACCGCCGGGTTAATTCAACTATCTTTTACTGATGAACCAGAGACTTTAGCTGAAGAAATTTTAGGGCAATATTATAATTATTAATCAACATAAGTAAAAATATGATTAACAAAAAACTATCCCATTATTTCAGCCTCCAGCGTCGCTATTCTCGTTCAATAAACTTAGAAAGAGATTTAGAGAGTGTGGAAGCATTAGATGGTTATGTTCTGACTAAAAGAGCAATTGATTCTCTAGGGCGGATTTTAAATAGTTTGAATTCCGATGAAGGAAATAGAGCTTGGACATTAACCAGTGTTTATGGTACGGGTAAATCTGCTTTTGCTCATTATTTAATTTCGCTATGTGCTAATTCTCAAAAGAAAATACACATAAAAGCTTTATCTATAGCAGAGGAAGCATTAGGAAAAGATCATGTTATTTATCAATTAATTAAATCACAAATTAATTCTACAGGATTAGTTAGGGCTGTGGCTACGGGACAAAGAGAACCGATTAGTCATACAATTATCAGGGCTTTATCAATAGGCGTTAATAGCTTTTGGAGTGTTACTCAAAGAAACAAAATTAATATTGTTCGTAAATTGGTAGATTTAGAAACAGAAATTAATGATGGTGGAACGGTTGATAGTAAGGAAATTCCTAATTTAGTGTTAGAAGTTGCTAAGGAATCCAAAAGTGGAATTTTCCTGGTTATTGATGAATTGGGTAAGAATTTAGAGTATGCTGCTCATGCTCAAGGGGCTGAAGATTTGTATGTTTTACAACAATTAGCTGAATTACCAAAAGATAGCAAAACTCCTGTTTATATTTTAGGTATTTTACATCAGGCGTTTGCGGAATACGGTCAAAGATTAGCATCTGTGCAACGCAACGAATGGGCGAAGATTCAGGGACGATTTGAGGATATTGCTTTTACTGAGTCATCTGGACAAATGATGAGTTTAATAGGTGAAGCAATTGACTCTTCAGCAGCAGAAAATATAAGTTGTGCTATTAATAGTTACTCTCAAGAGTGGTGGCAATATTTAGAATCTACAATTGTAGACGAAGAAGTAAATGAGCAGGTGATTAAAGAAGTTTATCCATTACATCCTTTGTCGGCTTTAGTTTTACCTACTCTTTGTCAACGTTATGCTCAAAATGATCGTTCTTTATTTACTTTTTTAACTAGTAGTGAACCTTTATCTTTTCGTAATTTCTTAGAAGAAGTCACAATTACAAATGATAATTTGCCAAGTTTGAAATTAGAGCGAGTTTATGACTATTTTATTGAAGCCGCAGGAATGGGTTTAGCTTCTCGCCCTAATTTGCAAAGATGGGTAGAAATCCAAGATTTAATTAATGATGCTAAACGGTTAGAGGAAGACAGTCTTAGGGTTCTAAAAACGATTGGGATTTTAAACTTAATTACAGTTACAGGTTCAATGAGAGCGACACGAACTTTAGTTTCGTTAGCCATGTGCGATCGCCCATCAGAAGAACAGATTAATTATTGGCAAAAAATTATTGATCAACTGCTCAAGCAGAATTTAATTACTCATCGTCGTCAATTAGATGAGTTGCGGATTTGGCAAGGTTCTGATTTTAATGTTGATGGTGAGTTAAGTAACTATATAGAACAAGAGCGATCACCTTTAGTGAAACTGTTATCTGTTCACCGTCCTCTCAAACCTTTAGTTGCTCAACGTCACAGTTATCAAACGGGAACTTTACGTTATTTTGAACGAGATTATTTAGATAATTCTCAAGATTTGCATCTATTATGTTGTAGTAGTGCGGATGCAGATGGTTTTGTCGGGTATTGGGTAGACAAGGAAACTCCTCATTCTGTTCCTCCCACAACTAGCGATGGTAAACCATTGGTGATTTTGAGTGCTGCTAACTTAGATATTTTGCAAATTCGTACCCTAGAATTTGTGGCTTTAAATAATATCAAAAAAACAGCCAAAGAATTACAAACTGATGGAGTGGCGAGAAAAGAAGTAAATTATCGCTTACAAGAAGCCGAAGAATTTTTAGATGAAACCCTGAATCAGTCGTTTAGCATTGGTGTAAATCAGCAATATTGGATTCAAGGAAAAATCGAAAAACTCAACAACATTACTGATTTTAATAGTAAGCTTTCTGATATTTGCGATCGCGTTTATCATCGCAGTCCAATTTTGTGGAATGAATTAATTAACCGTCGAGATTTAACCTCCCAAGGGGCGAAAGCTAGACGAGAATTGATTCAAGCAATGTTGGAACATCAAAATGAAGAGAGATTAGGGTTAGAAGGTTATGGCCCGGAAGTGAGTATGTATTATTCTCTGTTAGAAGAAACAGGGATTCATCGTCAAGAAGATAATTATTGGGACTTTTACCCACCATTAGAAAATTCAGGATTGAATTCTCTGTGGGAAGCAGTTGAGAATTTTTGTTTAGCCGCAACAGAAACCAGCCAAAGTTTTGATTTACTCTATCAACATTTAGCAGCACCCCCTTATGGTGTAAAACAGGGTGCTATTCCAATAATTTTAGCGGCGGTACTGTTGTATCACGCTGATGATTTAGGGCTGTATCAAGACGGAACATTTATTCCTGTATTGGGAACAGAACATTTTGAATTACTAGTAAAATATCCTGAACGGTTTGCTGTGAAGTATTTTGCAGTCGTCGGATTAAGGGCAGAAGTATTTAAAGAATTAGAAGTTATTTTACGCAATCCGCAGTTAAAAAAATTGGGTAAAGTGCGTAATGCAACTTTATTAACTGTGGTTACTCCTCTTTATCAATTTGCCAAGAAACTGCCGAAATATACTCAACAAACCCGACGGCTTGCAGATGAACCCAGAGCGATTTTAAAAGCATTACAAACTACTGTTGAACCTGATGAATTGTTATTTAAAGCCTTACCAGCAGCTTGTAATTTACCTGCAATTGGGACTGAAGCTGGGGATGATGGTGTAACTGCGAAAACTTTACGCACGAAATTAGTTCATGCTCTGCGAGAAATTCATACAGCTTATGATCATTTATTAAGTGATTGTCAAAAACTGATTTATGAAGCATTTGGTGTGAGAAGTCAAGAAACAAAACTCAGGGAAGATTTGCGGGTAAGGGCGAATTATTTGGCGGGAAAATGTATTGAACCTTTACTAAAACGCTTTATTCGCGCCGCATCCGATGAAACGAAGAGTGATTTTCAGTGGTTGGAAGCTTTGGTAATGATTGTTGCAGATAAACCGGCTGAGTCATGGAGTGATGATGATGTGATCGCATTTGAAATGAAATTAGCAGATTTGGTGCGACGGTTTATAAATCTGGAAATTTTGCAAAAGGAAGTCGCCGCTAAGGGGGAAGGTTTTGAAGCGCGACGCATTACTATAACTCGTCCCGATGGTAATGAATTCAATCGAATGGTATGGGTAGATCATGGGAGAGAATCGCAGGTTGAGCAGATTGTTGACAAAATTCTGGGGGAATTACCCGATGATCAGCAGTTACGACAAGCGATTTTGGCAAAGTTGAGTGAACGGATTTTAAATCCTGATTTGGGAGATGGAGTTACTAAGATTGGGGACAAGGAAAATGATCAAATAGCGGGGAAAAATGTTAGTTGAAATAAGCATTATGATAGGAAAAGAGAACCTAGCATCAGTATTTATAAATTCTCTAGCCGTCACAAGTTTACATAAGCTGTCTCTTCATGTTCTAGTTGAACAGGCTGAGTCGGGACATTTTATTGCATCAGTCCCTGAGTTACCTGATTGTACGGTTGAAGCTGAAACCCGTGACACAGCGATCGCATCTCTACAGGAGCAAGTTAAAGCTAGACTGGCAAATATGGAGGTGCTGACGCTAGAAGTGGCAAATAATCCTTGGACAGATTTTATTGGGATGTGTTTGAGGGAGATGAAGAGTTTGCGGATCTGGCTCAGGAACTACGTAATGAGCGTGAGTTGGATATAAATCAATACGGTTCAGTTAAGGCTAAAAACTAAAACTAGCGTAGGTTGGGGAGCCAGTGCGTTGCGGGGGTCCCAAGAGTTGTAGCTGGACTGTACTTGACTATATGCATAAAAATTTTCGAGCCAGTGCGTTGCGGGGGTCCCAAGAGTTGTAGCACCTGGCGTTTGAGGAACGTAGACGCGCCCTGCGCGGCTTCTCGCAGAGTAACCCAACATTATCAACGCTTTGTTGGGTTTCGCTTGCGCTCAACCCAACCTACATTTCTTCTTAACTGAACCGTATTGGGTTATCAACAAATTTTAGTTATCGTTAAATTCTAAGTTAGAGGTTAAATATAAAACTTGAGAAACTTGTGAGGGTATCAAAGCACATCATTAGCTTCACAAGTTCCTCAAATTCTTGTCGTAACTTGAAACTTGGTTATACAGCCAATCTTAGAAGTCAAGATTTCTAGGATTGGCTGATTACTTAACAAAATTTAAAACAACTGCAATATACAGATATTCTGCACTTCATCTTTTCTTAAATACTGCGATGATTCCACATTCACCAATTTGGTCATTAACACCTGAGCAGGTTTACCAAACCTTAGCAACTAATCAGCAAGGACTGAGCGAAGCTGAAGCCAATTTCCGCCTCAAACAAAATGGCTACAACGAACTACCTGAACCACAAACGCGTTCTTTATTATTGCGTTTTATTGACCAATTAACTCATTTCATGGCTTTGTTATTGTGGGTAGCAGGAATTTTAGCATTTGTTTCTCAAATACCGGAATTAGGATGGGCAATTTGGGCGGTTATTTGGATTAATGCGATTTTTAGTTTTTGGCAGGAATTTCAAGCAGAAAAAGCGTTATCTGCTTTAAAACAAGTATTACCCGTCCAAGTAAAAGTTTTTCGTGATGGTGAATTATGCATTTTACCTGTACGGGAGTTAGTTGTAGGTGATGTTATTCAATTAGAAGAGGGAGACAAAATTTCTGCTGATGCGCGACTAGTTGAAAGCCAGTCATTTTATGTAGACCTGTCTGTTCTCACAGGGGAATCTGTACCGGTAACTCGCTCATGTGAACCAGTAATCTCAGAAAATACACGTGGTTCAGAGGCTAAGAATTTGGTTTTTGCCGGTTCTACGGTTGCTTCAGGACGAGGAACAGCAGTGGTTTATGCAACGGGTACTCATACAGAATTTGGGCAAGTAGCGCATTTGACCGCGAACGTAAAGCGCGAACCTAGCACTTTAGAAATACAAATATCGAAAGTAGTTCACATGATCACAATGATCGCCATCAGCATGGGGGTACTTGTGTTTATACTCACTAATTTATTAGTGGGTATGGGAATCAAAGAAAGTTTCATTTTTGCAATTGGTATTATTGTCGCATTTGTACCAGAAGGATTGTTACCAACAGTTACTCTTGCTTTGGCAATTGGTGTCAAGCGAATGGCACGAAAAAATGCTTTGGTACGCCGTCTTTCAGCAGTGGAAACATTGAGTGCAACGACAGTAATTTGTACCGACAAAACAGGAACTTTAACTAAAAATGAAATGACTGTTCGTAAGCTTTGGATTCCTGGTGGAGAGATTAATGTAACTGGAGTGGGTTATGAACCTAAAGGAGAAGTAGAAATTTTTAATTCTGAATTTGAATCTCAAATCAAGTTAATGTTAGCAGGTGCAGCGCTTTGTTCCAATGCGCGGTTAAATCATCCTCAAGGTTCAAGTCAATGGCAAGCATTAGGTGATCCCACGGAAGCAGCATTACTAGTTGTTGCGATTAAAGCTGGTTTGCATTTGGAAGAATTGCAGCAGCAAGCACCACGGATTCGAGAAATCCCATTTGACTCCCACCGCCGAATGATGACGGTAATACTAGAAAAAAGTTCTAATTTTTCTGTATTAAATAATGAATTAAAAAATACTATTTTTTCCCAATCATATCAATCGACACTCAGAGAGCAAAATTCAACACTAGTATTTACCAAAGGCGCACCCTTAGACATACTGCAACATTCCCGATTTATTTTGTGTTCTGGACAACAGCAAGAGTTAACAGAAGGACAACGAGGAGAAATCGAAGTAGCAAATGATCATTTAGCTTCTCAAGGTTATCGTGTTTTGGGGATAGCAACTCGCCAAGGTGGAGCAGAGTTACGGGAATCTGATGATCATTCTTTAGAGCAAGACCTAACGTTTGTTGGACTTGTAGCCATGATCGATCCACCGCGTCCAGAAGTTGCGGATGCGATCGCACTGTGTCAACGTGCAGGTATCCAAGTTACGATGATTACAGGTGACTACGGCTTAACAGCAGGTGCGATCGCTCAGAAAATTGGTTTAATCAATGATAAATCTAACGGTAAACCAAAAATTATCACAGGCGAACAGCTAGGACATCTTTCTAACGCCCAGCTACGTCAAATCCTCCACAAGCAGAAGCATGGCTTAGTTTTTGCGCGAGTGATGCCAGAACAAAAATTAAGGCTAGTACAAGCATATAAAGACCTGGGGCATGTTGTCGCTGTGACTGGTGATGGCGTTAATGATGCACCAGCCTTACGCGCTGCTAACATTGGCATTGCTATGGGTATGAATGGTACGGATGTTGCCCGTGAAGCTGCTGATATTGTCTTGGTGGATGATAATTTTGCTACCATCGTGATTGCCATTGAACAGGGACGAGCAGTTTATCAAAATATTCGCAAGTTTATTACTTATATCCTCTCGTCCAACATGGCGGAGTTTCTGCCATTTTTAGCAATGGTGTTGTTCAAAATACCCCCAGCTTTAGTAATTCTGCAAATCCTAGCAATTGACTTAGGAACAGATATGCTTCCAGCCCTAGCATTAGGTGCAGAGCGTCCGGAAAAAGGTTCAATGGTCCAACCACCGCGCCCAAAATCCCAAGGGTTGCTGGATTTACCACTGATGCTGCGTGCCTATTGTTTTTTGGGTTTACTCGAAGGATTAGCGGGGATGGTAGGATTCTTATTAGTTTGGTGGGCAAATGGCTATGGAATTACGGAATTGCAAGCAATCGCCCCAAGTATTTTATCGCACTCAGCTAATGCTAAAACCATGGCGATTTACTACCAGGCGACGACAGTCACACTAGCTGCGATCGTTGCGTGTCAAGATGGTAATGTTTTTGCTAGTCGTTCTGAAAGAGTTTCTATTTTTAAGTTAGGTTTTTTTACTAACCGTTTAATTTGGTTGGGAATCGCTGTGGAATGGGCGTTAATTTTATCGATTATCTACTCCCCAACATTGCAGAAAATCTTTTCAACAGCTCCTCTACAAGCTTCACAATGGTTAGCATTGCTTGTATGTCCACCATTGATTTTGATTGCGGATGAATTACGTAAGTGGGTTGTGCGACATCAAAAAGCCGCTCAAAAAAGTTGAATTAGCTAAAGATGTGAGCAGAATCACAGCGTCACCTCTCTAGCTAAGAAAATCATAATTCTACATTCTCTAGCTTGGCATGAGTGAGGTTAGCTTCAGTCATGTCAGCCTCTTTCAATTTTGCTCCACTCAAGTCAGCATAGGCGAAGTTAGCACTCATGAAAGTCTTTATAAAATTGACTCTGTTAAGTTTAGCCTCAATGAAATTAGTTCCGTTCATGATTGCTTCTCTCAAATTTGCTCCAGTCAAATCGGCGTTGCTGAAATTTGTTTCGCTTAAGTCTGCTTTCATGAGGTCTGCATCTTGCAAATTAGCTTCACTAAAATTCGCTCCACTCAGATTTGCTTTTACCATATAGGCATCTTTCAAAGAAGCTTTTCTAAGTTGAGCGCCGCTGAGATTTGCTTCCCAAAAATTGGCTTCATTAAGAACCGCCTCATTTAAATCAGCCTCAGACAGATTAGTATGTGCAAAGTTAGCTCTGCTCAGGTCTGCACCGTAAAAATTAGCACCATTACAACTCGTGTGGCTCAGATTAGCTTCAATAAATTTAGCCCTGACTAAATCAGTTGCTTTAAGGTTTGTGTTTCTCAGATTTACGCCAGTTAGATCCGCCTCACAAAGATTTGCCCCGAGCAAATTTGCGCCCTCAAGATTCGCTTGACAAAGATTAGCTTTGCAGAAGTTTGCTCTTACCAAATAAGCTTTGAATAAGTTTGCATCATTAAGATTAGCTCCAGTCAAATCAGCCGACATCAAATTAGCTTCAGATAATTGACTAAAGGAGAGATTTACACCCTTGAAGTTTATATATTGTAAGACGATGGAATTAAGATTTGCTTCCGAAAGATCAGGCACTAAATTTGGATTTTTGATTCTCCAATGATTCCAAGCATTTACACCTTTTTCGAGGATAGCAAGATGTTTGTCATTTGCCATATCAATCACCCTGATGAAATAAAATTTTGAGTCTTTCGAGATTGTCTAATACCTACTCAAAAACTTTAGGAAGTAAGCGCGACCGAAACATCAACTTTATTTCCGACATAAATCCCTAAAGCACGGGCTGTTTGCACTAGATAATCATTCGGATCTACATGTAAAGGACTGCGATCTAAAACCATTTCTAATGGTACTGCTTCCACTTTCCCATTACGCCAGGCAACCATTTTTCTTGTTTCTCCAGCCGCCAGTAAATCAACCGCAGCTTTACCAAATGCAGTCGCTACCAATCGGTCTAATGCTGAAGGAATCCCACCGCGTTGAATATGTCCTAAAACGGAAACTCGAATATCAAGTTGATTGTGGCTACAATTGCGAATTTCTTCGGCGATGTACTGTCCCATTCCGCAGCTAGGCGTTTGACATGATGTATAGCAACAGGAATCATCAGCTACTTTTGCACCTTCAGCAACTACAACGATCGCAAATTTCCGTCCCCAGCGATCGCGTAATTGTTGTAAGTGCAAACAAACGTCTTTGATCGAATAAGGAATTTCTGGAATTAAAATTATATCAGCCCCGCCTGCAATTCCGGCTTGCAAGGCTAGGTGTCCAGCACTACGCCCCATTACTTCTACAATCATGACGCGATCGTGACTTGCTGCTGTAAAGGTTAGGCGATTGAGTGAATCGACAATTGTATTGACTGCGGTATCAAAACCAACTACCCGTTCAGTTAACGCTACATCATTATCAATTGTTTTGGGGATAGCAATAAACTGCCAGTCGCCTTTAGTTTGCAATTCATTCAGAATCGCTAAACTACCATCTCCTCCTATACCAATTAAGGCACTGAGTTCTAGCGCTTTGTAACCCTTGAGTATGTTATCAATCTGTGCTAAAGTATCACCTTTATTAATACTGCCAAGAATTGTCCCACCCATATTTAACAATGGGTCAATCCCACGTAAATCTAAACCGTGAAATGAAAGCGGAATTGCTTTTTGTTCTAGTAAACCTCTGGTCGCGTAGGGTATTCCTAATACTTGCCAGTCATAAGTGAGGGTAGCATGACTAACCACTGCTCTGATCACGGCATTTAATCCCGGACAGTCTCCTCCACTGGTCAAAATGCCGATTCTTTTTTGGATTTTCATGCTTCACCTCAAAGATTGTCTTTTTTAGATTTAAGATTTTAGATTGAATCTAAAAGCTGATATATCTTTGAGATTAGGCAATAATTTTGAGGAATTTGTGAAGTTTTAATATATTGTAGCTGCGATGCTCCGTTTCCTTTAGTTAATACCCCAATTACCAATTACAGGTTCGTAGTAAGCACTTTATTGCTTAAAGATTTGAGGACTTAAGTCCTCATTACAAACACATAACCTCTGTGAATTAATATGGTTGAGTTCTACACAAGGCATTAATTTTTTCCAAAGCGGGTAACGCGATTCGAACGCGCGACATTCACCTTGGCAAGGTGACGCTCTACCACTGAGCTATACCCGCAAACTTTGCATATATACAAATATGTCAGATGAACAGATGATTGTCAAGAGGTAAAGGAAAATTTTTTGAGGAAGTGAGAACACAGGCTGTGTAAGGATACAAGCCCCTTAATTTATTAATGGAGAAAGAAAAAAAATTGTTGATTGAGAGGCGCAAAGCGCGATCCAACAAGGCGTCCTTGTCCAAATCCCCCTGATTCTAATTATCGGGAATATGTAATTAATTTTGTTTAAGTAAGTCGGCGGGAATAAACATAACGGGAGTTACGAAAAGCAAACATGTCTAAAACCCTTACCAATGACCAATGACCAATGACCAATGACTTATTATTAATCTTTGATAACAAACAGTATCAAAATAGACTGTTTCCGAGTTAAATGTAACACTAACATGCTTGCAAAAGTTTTTAGCTAATTCGTTTGAAAACAATTTAGATATGAGAATTAATCGGCGTAAATTTTTGGTCTATGGTTCCGCATCTTTTGGAGGAACTTTTTTCTTAAAGGCTTGTGCTAACAATTCTTCTACAAATACCGCAGAAAATCCAACTCCAGTCGCATCTGATGCAGCTTCTCCTGTCAGTGCTGCGAGTAATGGAAACACCATTAAAGTGGGAATTTTGCATTCTCTTAGCGGCACAATGTCTATCAGTGAAAAAAGCGTTGTCGATGCCGAAAAATTAGCAATTAAAGAAATCAATGCTGCTGGCGGTGTCTTAGGTAAACAAATTGAAGCGATTGTTGAAGATGGTGCTTCCAACTGGGATACATTTAGGGAAAAAGCCACCAAACTAATTGATCAAGATAAAGTTGCTGTAGTTTTTGGTTGCTGGACTTCTGCTAGCCGTAAGAATGTTAAGCCGGTATTTGAAAGCAAAAACCATATGCTTTGGTATCCGGTGCAGTATGAAGGTCAAGAATGTTCTAATAACATTTTCTACACTGGCGCTGCTCCCAATCAACAAATTGAACCTGCTGTTGATTGGCTACTCAAAAATAAAGGCAAAGAATTCTTTTTAGTTGGTTCCGACTACGTTTTTCCCCGCACAGCAAACACAATTATTAAAGCGCAATTACAAGCAAAAAGTGGTAAAACAGTCGGTGAAGATTACTTACCACTTGGTAACACAGAAGTTACGCCTATTATCACCAAAATTAAACAAACTTTGCCCAACGGAGGCGTAATTTTCAATACCTTAAATGGTGATAGCAACGTTGCATTCTTCAAACAATTGCAAGGTGCTGGTTTAACACCAGATAAATATCCTACCATGTCTGTAAGTATTGCTGAAGAAGAAGTTAAAGCCATCGGTGTTGATTATCTTAAAGGACACTACGCCGCTTGGAATTATTTTATGACAGTTGATACTCCCGAAAATAAAAAATTTGTCGAAGCTTTTAAGAAAGAATATGGTAATGATCGCGTCACCAATGATCCGATGGAAGCTGCATATATCGGAGTTTATTTGTGGAAACAAGCAGTCGAAAAAGCCAATTCTACCGACATCGCAAAAGTCCGCACCGCAGCCTACGGTCAAACCCTGAATGCACCCGAAGGACGAGTTACAATGGAAGCCAACCATCACATATCCAAAATTGTGCGGATTGGTGAAGTCAGAGATGATGGTTTGTTTAAGATTGTCTATGCAACTCCCGCACCAGTTGACCCAATTCCTTGGAATCAATTTGTGAAAGAAACCAAGGGATTTGCTTGTGATTGGTCAGACCCAAATAAAGGTGGTAAATACAAAGTTTAACCGATGAATTTTTCTTGGTGTCTTGGTGTCTTCGTGGTGAAAAAAATATTTTTTGAAACACATAGACGCGCCAGCGGCTTCCCGTAGGGTAGACACGAAGACACTAAGAATATTGAATTGGATTGATAGCTGCTTGGGGGAAATGTGTTAGCAGGATTTTTGGATGCCATATTTAATGGTATTAGTATCGGTGCTGTGTTGTTAATTGCAGCATTAGGTCTAGCCATTGTCTTTGGACTGATGGGTGTCATTAATATGGCACATGGCGAGTTGATGATGTTGGGAGCATATACCACATTTGTGGTGCAAAATGCTAGTAAACAACTCGGTGGAATCTGGTTGGAGAGTTATATATTTTTTGCTCTGATTTTTGCTTTTTTATTAACAGCAGTTGTGGGGTTAGTTCTAGAAAGAGGTGTGGTGCGTTATCTCTACAAACGTCCTCTAGAAACTCTGTTGGCAACTTGGGGTGTGAGTTTAATTTTACAGCAGTTTGTTCGCAGTGTGAATTGGGTTTTGGTAATTGCGATCGCGCTATTTTGTTTATTATTTTTTGGTGGTTTATGGGTTTTGAATTCCCGCACAAATTTAGGACGAGTTCGTAACTGGATTGTAACAGTAATCTTGTTACTTTCTTTAGGGGTGACAATCGCTGTCAGCAACTTTTTAAGCACTACTTATAAATTAGCAGTGACTCAACCTTGGTTTGGCGCTCAAAATGTAGATGTGACTGCACCTAGTTGGTTACGAGGGGGTATGTCTTTGGGTGGTGTGCAATTACCTTTTGCGAGGTTATTTATTATTGCTTTGACGATTATTTGTGTGGTGGGTATTTACCTATTTTTACAACGCTCAAATTGGGGATTAAGAATTCGCGCTGTCACACAAAATCGCAGTATGAGTGCTTGTTTGGGTATCCCGACACAAAAAGTTGATGCAATGACTTTTGCACTGGGTTCGGGATTAGCTGGTGTAGCTGGATGTGCGATTAGTTTACTAGGTTCTGTGGGGCCAAATACAGGTCAAAATTATATTATCGATACTTTTATGGTTGTGGTTGTGGGTGGTGTAGGCAACTTGATCGGTAGTATTGTGGCAGCATTGGCGATTGGAACGGTTAATTTTTTGATTGGTTCTGGAACTCTGGCTTTGTTATTGACTCCTGTTCAGCCTTTAGCAGATGTGTTTACGTTTTTTGCAACAACGAGTATGGCGAGGGTGATGGTGTTTGCGTTGATTATTGCGTTTTTACAGTGGAAACCTGCTGGTATTTTTCCACAGAAGGGTCGTAGTGTTGATGTTTAAATTGGCGAACAGGGAATGGGGATTGGAGATTGAAAGAATATGATCTCAGGTTCGTTTGATTACTTAATAATTCCCTTTGAACCCCACCCCGGTTTTGTCTAGCGCCAAAACCGGGGTGGGGTGCAATGACTGTGGTAAGTACAACTAATTATCTGAACCTGATATGAAAAGAAATAGAAGAAGATTAATTTTCATTGAAGTGGGGGTGGTGGTGGCGATCGCACTCATCCTAATTTTGATTATGCCTGTTATTTTGTCTAACTTTCGACTGAATTTGCTGGGACGATTTTTATCGCTGGCGATTGTGGCTTTAGGTATAGATTTAATTTGGGGTTATACCGGGTTGTTGAGTTTGGGACATGGGATTTTCTTTGGTTTGGGTGGATATGCGATCGCGATGTACCTGAAACTGCAAGTTCCCCAAGGTGAGTTACCTGATTTTATGGGATTGTATGGGGTGACGGAATTACCGTGGTTTTGGAAACCTTTTTATTCGTTTCCTTTTGCGGTTGTTGCTGTAGTAGTTATCCCCGCAATCTTAGCAGGATTATTAGGATATTTAGTATTTCGTAATCGTTTGAAAGGTGTATATTTTTCGATTTTGACGCAAGCGGCGACAATTGTTTTTTTCAATTTCTTTAATGGTCAACAAAAACTTTTTAATGGTACGAATGGGTTAATAGATTTTACAACTTTATTTAAAGCAACAGTTAGCGATGCAAAAACGCAGTTTGTTTTCTATACTATCACGGTATTGTTTCTTGTTGCTACCTACGCTCTTTGTCGCTGGTTAACAAGTGGACGTTTCGGTAGGTTGCTCATCGCAATTCGTGATGATGAAAGTCGGGTGCGTTTTTCTGGTTACAATCCTACAGAATTCAAAGTGTTGGTTTTTGCTGTTTCGGGAGCAATAGCAGGAATCGCCGGAGCATTTTACACTTTGCAAAGTGGTTCTATATCACCCAGAGCTATGGATATTGCTTTCTCAATTGAAATGGTAATTTGGGTGGCGGTGGGGGGACGCGCCACGTTAGTAGGAGCAATTTTAGGTACTTTGCTTGTTAATTATGCTCGTGTTTTTCTGAGCGAACAATTTTCTGAAATCTGGCTATTTTTCCAAGGCGCACTATTTTTAATAGTCGTGACAGTCCTACCAGATGGAATAGTTGGATGGTTACGTGAGCAAAAATTTTCGCTTTTACAACGTCCTTCTCAAATTGCTACTTATCCCAGTTTAGAACAAGACCCCGAAGTGCAGCATGAACGTCAAAATCTTGGAAACTGAAAACCTCACTGTGACTTTTGATGGTTTTCAGGCATTAAATCAATTGAACTTTAGCATGGATGTAGGGGAATTACGAGTAGTAATTGGTCCGAATGGTGCTGGTAAAACAACTTTTTTGGATGTGATCACAGGTAAAGTCCAACCCACAAAAGGAAGGGTATTATTTCAGGGTAAAAATCTCCGTTTTCTCAAAGAACATCAAATTGCACGTTTAGGAATTGGTCGCAAATTCCAAACTCCTCGCATATACCTGAATTTAACGCCTCGTGAAAATCTGGAACTGACTAGTAATCGTAATAAGAATGTATTTTCTACTTTATTCGGACGTTCGAGTAATGCTGAAAAAAATAGCATCAAAGGATTATTAGAAACTATAGGTTTAAGAAATAAAGCAGATATCCCAGCCGGTTTACTTTCTCACGGCGAAAAACAACGTTTAGAAATAGGGATGCTAGTCGCCCAATCTCCTGATTTATTACTCGTTGATGAACCTGTGGCTGGTTTAACTGATGAAGAAACTTATAATGTCGGAGAATTACTTTTGGCGTTAGCACAGAGTCATTCAATTTTAGTGATTGAACATGATATGGAATTTGTGCGCCAAATAGCCAGGAAAGTTACAGTTCTCCATCAAGGTTCGGTGTTGTGTGAAGGTAATATCGAAGAAGTGCAAAATGATCCTCGTGTGATTGAGGTTTATTTGGGACAACAGCAAGATTGATATGTGAACAAAGGGGACAAGGGAGACAAGGAGGACAAGGAAGAATTATTTAACAAGTCTCTTCCCAATGACAAATGACCAATGACCAATGACCAATGACAAATAACCAAAATAATGTTGCAAATATCTAATCTCGATGTTTATTACGGCGAAAGTCACATTCTTCGGAATGTAGATTTGAATGTGCCAGATGGACAAATGGTTTGTCTCATCGGACGCAATGGTGTAGGGAAAACAACTCTCCTCAAAACAATTATGGGGTTACTCAAACCCCGTGGTGGTACAATTACCTTGGCTGAGACTATAATTAATTCCAAATCTCCCGATCAAAGGGCAAAAATGGGTATTGGTTATGTACCCCAAGGACGGGAAATCATACCACGTTTAACAGTGAAGGAAAATCTTTTATTAGGTTTAGAAGCGAGAAGAAAGCAAGGGAAAAATCAAGAAATTTCGGAAGAGATTTTGACGCTATTTCCGGTTTTGAAAACTATGCTGACGCGCATGGGTGGTGATTTAAGTGGTGGACAGCAACAACAATTAGCGATCGCTCGTGCTTTAATGGGACAACCCCAGTTACTTTTACTAGATGAACCCACAGAAGGAATTCAACCTTCGATTATTCTCGAAATTGAAGCCGCAGTCCGTCGCATTGTTGCGACTACTGGTATTTCTGTTTTATTAGTCGAACAACACCTACACTTTGTCCGCCAAGCTGATTATTATTACGCTATGCAAAAAGGCGGGATTGTCGCTTCTGGTTCTACTGATGAACTTAGCCAGGAAGTGATTCAAAGATTTCTGGCTGTCTGAATTTCGGAACTGTATTTAACATCTTCGTCAGTTGCTGGAGTGAATTTTCCTTCACGCCAATTATCACCAACACTTTTGATAAAACTTCCTAAGGGAATTGCAACTAAAAGTCCTAATAATCCCCCTAATTTTGCTCCTATTAATAAAGAGATGACTACCCAAACTGGGTTTAAACCAGTTAAATTACTCAGAATGCGAGGAGCAACAAAGTTGTAGTTAAATTGGTCAATTGCTACTGCTACAGTTAAAGCTTCAACCCCTAACCAAAAATTACTTAATGCTACTAAAGAACTTACTATAGTAATACCTATTCCTGTACCAAAAGGAAACAAAGCAAAAAAACCAATTACTAATCCAAAAAGTAAACTTAAAGGAACTCGTAACGCTAAAAAAGCTAGGGTAATTCCTGATGCTAAGATAGTCGCTAATGTTACTTGTCCAATAAAATAATTTTGAAAGTCTTCTCGTAATGACTGACGCACTTGTAAGCCAATATGAGATGGAAACCACAAAAATATCCCATCCCAAAGACGTTCGCCATTTAAGACTAAGTAAAAAGTCAGTACTACTGTTAATAAAACATTGACCAAGCTACCAATAGTATCTAAAGCAAAGCTCAAGATTTTACCTGTAAAATTTTGAATTTGGTTGGAGATTCTATCGAGAAGTTGGGGGATTAATCCACTTAAATGAAAAGGTAACTGTTCTGTTGTTGCCCAATTTTGCAAAGCTTGTAGTTGTTGTCTCCCAGAATCTATCCATGTGGGCAAAATATTAGCTAATTCGTTGAGTTGTTGTATAATTAGCGGTACTAAAGTAATACCTAAACCTACCAATATTAGTACAGCCAAAAGAAGTACTCCAGATATGGCAAGATTACGTTGTACGCCTCTCTCTTGCACAAATCGAATCGGATAATCCAGAATAAAAGCTAATAAAATAGCCGCAACAACAATGCTTACTAAAGGTTGAAAATAATTAATTACCTGAAGCAATACCCAACCATTTAAGATGAGCAAAGGAAATGCTAAAGCTAAAGTTAACCATCTGGGTAGCTGATTTACAGATTGCATACTAATCACTAACCACTAACCATTTTGTGTCTCATAAAATCTAACAAAATTCGCTGATGTACTGGTCCAAGAGGGCGGATTTCCCCTGCAATTTGGGAATAACATTGTCCCTGGTGAATGTCTTCTAGCGTTACTAAACCCATATCCCAACCTTCGTTGAGAACAAGTTGGTTTAATTCCACCAACAACGGTGCTTGGAAGACGTGACGCACCACAGAATCATCTGCATAGCAGCCAAACTCAGACACCATTGGTGGTAGATTATAGCCAATTTCCTCTAAAACTTCTCGCTTGACAGCTATATCTGGGGTTTCTCCAGGTTCAATGTGTCCACCAAAGAGTCCCCAGTAACCAGGGTAGAGAATATTGGGGATGTTATCGCGCAGTTGCATCAGAAATTTGTCTTTTTGATAGAGAATAGCGATCGCTACATGCACCAATTGCTTACTCATAAATTTTTGATTGGGAAAGTGTGACGTTATTATTATTACCTTTCTTCTATATAAACTTCCCCATATTCTTTGCCTGCAATGGGAATACTACGGTAGCGAATTTGACCTTTAATTACTACTTGATCTCCGACTTGCAAATTTGTTTGATTGGTGATAGCCCAAATTTTACCAGTCTCGTCCTTTACTAGATAGGCTTGTTTTTTTAACAGGGGAGCAATTTTTTCAACCTTGCCTTGGATGTATACTGTTGTATTACTATCTGGTTGCGATCGCAGTTCTCGAATTGGAGTCACATTTGCACCGATCGCATTGATACCAGAAAAAGTAAAATTACCACAACTTATTAATCCTGCCATGAGAAAGTAAGTCAATCCCAAATGGAAAACCGTGAAAGGAAGGTAATACGATTTTGGATTTTGGATTACCCTGCGCTTCGACACGTAGACGGACGAAGTCCGGCTTCTCGTAGAGTAGTGGCTTCTGTTCCCTGAAAGGGTTCCCGAAGGGTAAGTAGCCGCAGAAGCGTCTATAGATTTTGGATTGGGATGAGATTTTGGATTGGGAATCGCCTTGTAGATATGAGTTCTGTCAATCCATCTGTCACATTCTTTTTTCAAATTGGTGTAAAATTCTTGTGCCTGTAGCATAAAAGATACCCTGGGAGAGAATTTTGGCATCAATGGTTGGTTCGTCGCTATTTAGAATGAATCAGTTCCCATTTAGTCTATGTTCTCACCACCAAAAAGACACTCTCAATTGAAGCAACCAATCTGAGAAAATGGGTAATGGGTAATTGGTAATGGGTAATTGTTAATCTAATGGAAACAAACACTGCAAAACTGCTTGATGGTAAAGCCCTAGCAACAAAAATTCAGCAAGAATTATCTGCTACTATTACCAGATTACAACCCCAAATGGGACGACCGCCCGGTTTAGCAGTGCTAATGGTAGGCGATAACCCAGCCTCAGCTGCTTATGTGCGCGGAAAAGAAAAAGCCTGTGCGAAAATTGGTATGGCCTCTTTTGGTAAGCATTTTTCCACACAAACCACTCAAGCTGAACTTGAAGAAGTTATTCACAACCTCAATCAAGATGAACGAGTGGATGGTATTCTCGTACAACTGCCCCTACCCAGTCATCTAGATGCGATTTCTTTATTACACCAAATAGATCCCAACAAAGATGCCGATGGATTGCACCCAGTAAATATGGGAAAGCTAGTGCGGGGTGAACCCGGTTTACGCAGTTGTACACCAGCTGGAGTTATGCGCCTGTTGCAGGAATATGAAATTTCCTTGCGCTCTAAACAAGCGGTAGTGCTAGGGCGTAGTATTTTGGTGGGTAAACCATTGGCATTGATGCTTTTAGAAGCTGATGCAACAGTGACAATTGCCCATTCGCGATCGCAGGATCTCGCAGCCATAACTAAAAACGCTGATATTTTAATTGCAGCTGTTGGCCGTCCAGAACTAATTACAGCTCAGATGGTTAAACCAGGCGCTGTTGTGGTAGATGTGGGGATAAATCGTGTCATCGATGCTAGTGGTAATAGTCGCCTAGTCGGCGATGTCCACTTTGAATCAGTTGCAAATGTGGTAGAGTTCCTCACCCCAGTTCCTGGCGGTGTTGGCCCTATGACTGTCGCCATGTTATTGCAAAATACGGTGGATAGCTATAGCCAACGCTTAAAGACTAAAGAGTGATTATTGCTCATTGTCATTTGTCTATTGTCATTTGTGAAAAACTATTGACCATTGACCATCGACTATTGACTATTGAGCAATGACTCTTTCCCTTAAAATTGTTACTTAAATAACAGAAATTTAAGGAAATTAAGGATGGTAACAACGGATAACCTGAAACTAACTCCAGAAAAAGCCAATTTTGACCTCATTACCTATTTAAAAGAAAGACAAAAGCTATGTGAAATAGCTTTGGAACAGGCTATTACCGTGAGTTATCCCGAAAAGATTTATGAAGCAATGCGCTACTCTCTTTTAGCTGGAGGTAAG
This sequence comes from Pelatocladus sp. BLCC-F211, assembly GCF_041928655.1. Lineage (NCBI taxonomy): Bacteria > Bacillati > Cyanobacteriota > Cyanophyceae > Nostocales > Hapalosiphonaceae > Pelatocladus > Pelatocladus sp. BLCC-F211. The sequence continues at coordinate 136,873 of NZ_JBHFLM010000123.1, forward strand.
CGCTTGCGTCCGATTATTTGCCTTGCAACCTGTGAAATGACTGGTGGCAAAATCTCCATGGCTATGCCAACTGCGTGTGCGCTGGAGATGATTCATACCATGTCTTTGATTCACGATGATTTGCCCGCTATGGATAACGATGATTATCGTCGCGGTAAACTCACCAATCACAAGGTATACGGCGAAGATATCGCAGTTTTGGCTGGAGACGGCTTATTAGCTTATTCTTTTGAATATGTAGCAATAAATACCAAAGATGTACCAGCAGAGCGAGTATTACGAGTAGTTGCGATTCTGGGGCGTGCAGTCGGAGCTGCTGGTTTGGTGGGTGGTCAGGTACTTGATCTAGAATCAGAAGGAAAATCGGATATTTCTTCCGAAACACTCAATTTTATTCATAATCACAAAACAGGAGCGCTTTTAGAAGCAAGTGTAGTTTGTGGTGGTATCTTGGCAGGGACATCCGAAGACAATGTACAAAGGCTGTCTCGATATGCCAAAAATATTGGACTAGCTTTTCAGATTATTGATGACATCTTAGATATCACCTCTACGCAAGAACAGCTAGGAAAAAGTGTCGGTAAAGATCAAAAAGCTAAGAAAGTAACTTATCCAAGCCTGTGGGGAATTGAAAAATCTCAAAAACAAGCCCAACAGCTCATTGAATCTGCTTGTGCAGAATTAGAACCGTTTGGGAAAGCAGCAGAACCATTAGTGGCACTAGCTCATTTTATCACCAGTCGCAGTCACTAGGCTGTTATTAATCATTAGTTATCAGTTATCAGTTACTGGTTATTGATTGACTGTAGCCTGCGGCAAGCTGCTACGCGTCTACACTGATTTTCTGCTGCACAGCACTGGGTTAATTGAGGATTTTTGGTTGCATCTATTACCTACTCACACACAAACACACAACTGCTGCTCATTGTTATTAACCTGACCAAAATACCATGCAGGATATAGGCAATATTTTAGACAACCGGGTGCTGGTGGTTGCTCTAGTAGCTTGTTTGATAGCTCAAGCTTTGAAGCTCATCATTGAACTAGTCAAAAATCGGAAATTGAATGTGAGTGTTTTAGTCACAACCGGAGGTATGCCCAGCGCTCATTCAGCTTTAGTTACGGCTTTAGCAGTTGGTGTGGGGCAAACTCATGGTTGGGCTTCTGCTGAATTTGCCCTGGCCACAGTTTTTGCGATTATTGTTATGTACGATGCAGCTGGAGTCCGTCAAGCTGCTGGCAAACAAGCTCGCATTCTCAATCAAATGATTGATGAATTGTTTCACGAACACCCAGAGTTTACAGGCGATCGCCTCAAGGAATTGCTGGGACACACACCATTTCAGGTGATAGCTGGCTCGGCATTAGGTATCACCATCTCTTGTTTAGCTAGTTATGCTTATAAGTGATATCCTCCCACACCATAATCTCTGATTTGGTGTGGGCGTATCCTTGTTAGTAGTTAGTGGTTGTTGACCAATGACCAATGACAAATGACCAACTTAATTTTGTGGTACGGCCACTGCCGATCGCAACAGCGTTACCTTACTACTATCAACAATCACTGCAAAAAAACCTCGTTCTGAAAGCTTCTTTAATGTACTGTATGCGTCTTTCTGATTAGTTGTATAAGTCGCTAGCAAGTAATGGCGTTGCCCATAAGCTGCAAAACCCACATCACCCCCCACTGCTTGCTTTACTTGATTTGCGAGTTCTGGACGGTTGAAATAATCTACTAACACAGCAAAACCATTTCCCAAACGTTGAGGTTGAAAACTTAGTGTTTGAGTCGGTGCTGCTGCTACCTGTCCTGGTCGAGTGGTGATAATAGCCGACAAACCCGCAATGCTATTGACATATCTAGCCCAACGGTTAGCATCATCAATTTTAGTAAATCCACCGATTCTAGTTACTGTATCGTTAAGATATTTACACGTTGTACTCTTAAGCTCAGGCGGTAAAGCACGACGCAATTGATTCCGACTATCTGTAGTTGGACTGATCACCAGTAACACATATTCACCGGGTTTGGGAGACTGACAAACGGGAATATTTTTTTCTTGGGCAAAAGCAGTATTCATCACAGCGATCAAGGAGGCGAAAGAAGTAACAGAGGCGATCGCTAGTGTGAAACTACTTACTAAAATATTTGGTAGATTATGAAATTTATACACTGCTGATTTATACATAAATTCCCAGTATTATCCACCATCTTTGATGAAAAATACATATATTTTCGAGATTGGGTAATGGGTAATGGGTAATGAGTAATGGGTAATAGTTGGTTGTTGGTTATTTCCGATCCCCGTTACCCCTTCGCCCCTAATCCCCACTCCCTTGGGCTACGGTGTACACACAAGCCTTGGGGGGAGAGGGGACCCCACCTGTCCCTTATCCCCAATCCCCAATCCCCTTTCCCCAACTAAGACACAGTGGTAAGAGATGCCAGAGGCTCGGCGATACTTTCAGAAGGGGCTTGAAATTCCCCTGTGATCACGTATTCTAATCGCAGTTTCAGCCAAGTAATAAATTGGTGATTAGTAGAAATAATTGCTACTGCTGGTTGCGGACATTTTGCCTTAACTTGTGCCATCTGGGGTGTTTCCAGAAAAGCAGGTTGTTTCACTACCCAAAAATCTATTTCTTTTTCTTGTTCGTGATAGTGACGGGTACGTTCTCGCAACACTTCTTCCATTGGTTCTTCTTCTAATAGAAAGCGTTGACTTGCCAAAACGTAATAGTATGTTTTCATTTTCGTTCTTTGCTAAATAGATTAAAGTGGGGACATAGTATTATCTACTATGTCCTTGACAAATTATCTCAGTTTTAATCTTTTTAACCACGATCCAAAAGGACAAGCATTGGCTGGTTGTTGATCATTAGCCTGTTTGTTACCACTTGTGAGCTTGTTTAAAAATTCGCTATTGTCAAAATAATGCTCAACAGCAAGAATTTTCAAATTATCTGTAACACGAGCAAGACTCATCCCAACTATTTCCACCGTCTGTCCTGTGGGTGCATAGTCTTTATATGGCCCATTAAATGTTCCCCAATGTCGCCACTTGAATGTAACGTTGGGTGGACCTGAATAAACCTCCAGTACTTCCCACAAAAATCCTTTTGGAAACGCAGTCCGGAAAAGTTTACCTGAAGATTCAAAGGTTTCCTCAGAAGCTTTATAATTTTCTACATCACCAATAAATGTATTGTAAGTTCCAGAAGCATATACATCTTGAGCAGTGTAGAGCGAGCCGCCGTTACTACTCATACGAAACTTATCTTGTACAACTGACAACCACTGTTGGGGATTGCTTTTAAAAGATACCTCCATTTCAAAGGTTCTCACCAAATTTTGTACGATCGCTTCTAGAGAACCTTCTAAATGACAACATTTGCTCTCCTGAGCAAGACCTGCTTTTGATTCGGCATAATCAGGAGGGACACCGTAGCGCCATTGAGCATCTTTGCTTTGTGCAATGACTTCATCCCGGTCTTGTACCCAAAGTGGTAGGTCTTGAGATTGTTGTGCGCTCATAGAATTTTTTGGTTTCAGATTTAACTTGTAGTGTCCGTAATTACCAATAAATTTCTAGATTTCGCAGAGATTTTATTTCTAGGGATCGGGAAAAGGAGACAAGGGGGACTTATCAGTTATCAGTTATCAGTTATCAGTTATCAAAATTAGACTGTTAACTGATTCATGACCAATCCCCAATCCCCAATCCCCAATCCCCTCTAAAATTGCCCGCGCATGGCTAATTTCATCTCCTGGACTGCTCTTTCCATGCCTACTAATACAGCCCGGCTGATGATGGTATGACCTATGTTAAGTTCTTCCATACCAGGAAGACAAGCAACGGGGTAGACATTCCAGTAGGTGAGTCCATGACCGGCGTTGATTCGCAATCCGGCTTTCATCGCTTGCTCGCACCCGGCTGTTAACACATCTAGTTCCTGCTTCCGACTTTTTTCGTCTTTAGCTTCAGCATAGCGTCCAGTGTGCAGTTCAATGAATTTTGCCTTTACCTTGACAGAAGCATCTATTTGTGCAGGTTCGGCATCGATAAACAAACTTACTGGAATACCAGCACTTTGTAGTTTATCAACAACCTCTCCAATTCTAGCAATTTGACCCGCGATATCTAATCCACCTTCTGTGGTTACTTCCTCCCGTCGTTCAGGGACTAAAGTTACATAGTCTGGTTTGATATCGAGGGCGATCGCTACCATTTCATCCGTAGCAGCCATTTCCAAATTTAAATGTGTTCTGACTGTCTGTCGCAATAAACGCACATCCCGTTCTTGGATATGTCGTCTGTCTTCTCGCAGATGGGCCGTAATCCCATCTGCACCACCTAATTCTGCTAATACCGCCCCTGCGATGGGGTCTGGTTCCACCGTCCGTCGCGCTTGCCGGATGGTAGCGATATGATCAATATTTACGCCGAGTGTAGGCACCCTCGTTTCTCCCTATGCACAGTTCACAGGATTTGATTGTAGCGGAATACTCCTGGCAAAGCGATCGCATCCTCACTCACCTGATTTAGTTGAATTTGCTGACAGTCAAGGTTGCGAATATGGAATGGCTATATTAATTATAATTAGCATTCAAAATTGATGAAAAGGGCTAAAGCCCTTACTACAAACAATTTAATTTTATTTTTTTGCTGGGGATGAATTATCCGATATACTGTCACCAGCAGGTAAACCTCGAATACGATTCATTTGTATCAGAGCATATCGGGCTGTTGCTTGGACTTCGGGATCACAATCTTGCACCGCATGACATAAAATTTGACTAATTTGAGCCATCATGTCATAAACACGAGTGAGATCACGAATAGCATTTTGCCGTACTTGAGGGCTTTGATCTTGTAGAGAGATAGCTAAAGCGTTATTCATTGGTTTAAGTGTGCTAACCCCAATTTCTGCTAAAGCAGCCAAAATGAGACTGCGCTGTTGTGAATCTGCATCAATCATTAAATCTACTAAGGGTTGAATAGCCCGTGAGTCTCCTTGTTGACCTAAACTCCAAATCGCTTTGCGTCGCTTGATGGGATCAGGACTGCTTAAATCTTGAATTAATTCTTCAACAATATTTACTTTGGCTAGGCGAGAAGTACTTTCTGTTGGTGATGGTGGTAGTAATTTTGTAGATTGTGACGTGGTAGATACTTGTAGAGTGGTATTTAATTCTTGTGAAGGTGGTGTCTCTTGGAGGAATTCTGTTTGAGTCGAGCTTTCCAACAAGGGGGTATCTTTTTTATTAGCGGTAACTTTTTTGCTTCCACCCAAGAATTTGATTAAAAATAATAATGCACCAGTACTTCCGAAAATAGCGATCGCCACTACTAACCACCAAACAAAATCGCGCTCTTTTGGTTGCTTGTTGTTTGTGCTAGATTCTGAATTGAGGCTGACAAAAATATTTTTATCCCAAGTTGTGGTCAAATCTGACACTTTGAGCGCTGGGTAAGTAGGGAGGTGCTTCCTGGTCAAAATGGCGGGATTTCTGAATACAGTCTCCCGATCACAAAACACCCCATCTGTGCATCTCTCAAGGTTTTGTGTCGCTGTGCTTGGGGAAGCATAAGCCAAACTCAGGTAAGTAAAACAGATGGTCAGCGTAATTGAATAACGGCATAGCCTCATATACTAAGTTTCAGTCAGAATATACGTGGAATTCATGGATACCACGATAACTTCAGACAGAACTAAATGTTAACTGTTACCAATGAATTTAATTTTGTCCAACTACTTAGCCTTTTGCTTGTCGCTCCAGATACTGACGTACCCCTTCGCTCATTTGCAATAGATTTGGCTGAATTTTCTTGCCGAGAAAATCCTCAACTATCTCTGCAACTTTGCTAGCAATAAACCAAGGTACACCTTTGATTTGCTTGGAATCAATCATGAGTTCGCCACGACTTTTAATAATCGTGCTATCACCATCTGCGAGAAAGCGGTTCTTTCCTGCACAGTGGACAGCTTCGGTATAGACGTGAGTTTTAATCCGCCACTCCACTAAAAACTCAGCTTCGTTCCAAGTATTGTATTCTGTCCAAGAGAGCATATCTTCACTGAGTATAGCCCTTGCTGCGAGTGGAATTTCTCCCCCTCCATGCCATTCGTTGATACTGTAGACTTGTCTATCCTCCTCACGGCGGGATTTCACCTCAATTTGACGTATGTTTGGCATGTAGGGAATTAGTTCAACTAGCTTATCTCGGTAGGTGGCATAAACTAGGGAACGAGGGAAAGAAATCCGCGTATCAGCAGAGATCAGCATTGTGCAATTTCTTTGGGATTTGAGATTTTTGATTTCACTGGAACTTTAATCTTACAATTTTCCATAAATCAGCGATATATTAAGATGCGCGATCGCCGCTATTACAAATTTCTTTGGTTTCTTAGGAACTAGCCATTATATTTTTATCTCATTGCCAATTATAGGGTACTAGTTCACCCCAATAACTCTTGTCGTAAGCGAGTCAATCGTTCTGAGTAGTTTCTGATCACTTCGATCGCAAATACCGGAGTTTCCTGAACAGCGAACAAAAACCTTGCTTGGTCTAAATAAGCTAGTTTGCACTCTATTTTGGCGATCGCTGTATAAGTTCTGTTTTTGATACCAATCAGCACTCCTGTACCAAACACATTTCCGGCTTTTATAGTCTCTACAATCCTACCATTGACTTTTAACTCAACTTCTCCTTCTACCACACCATACATGCAATCTCCTAATTGTCCTTCCTCAAAGATTATTTGACCAGGTGAAAAGATTACCGGACCAAGTTGTTTTTGAAAAATAGTAATAGTTTGTATAGGTTCCAACATGGCTTCTTCACCCCACTTCAAAACAAATTGAAATTATAGTGTGTTTTATTTTATAGATTTTATGAACAAAATCTCACACTCTAATAATAAGTTTGATACATTGTTCGTCATGAAGTAGGTAGACATTAACGAGCAAAAATGCTAAACATTAAAACCATCTCAGGGATGATTTTTTCTCTCTGTTTTTAGTGGTGATGCTTTATATTTAGTAACTTACACGCTGATATCTGATTGATAAAAATTAAATCATATGACCTTATTTTCTATTGAACATTTGCGGGTTGCCTATCCTCACCGTAGTCATGAAAATACTCAGTGGGCTGTTGATGATGTATCTTTCAGCCTGCAACCGGGTGAAAAAATGGGATTGGTAGGAGAGTCTGGGTGTGGTAAATCAACTTTGGGAAGAGCAGCAATGCGGTTGTTACCACCATCTACTCAGATTGAAGGACAGGTGACATTTCAAGGTCAATCAGTGTTTGATTTAACACCAATACAGATTCGTAAATTTCGGGGTGAGGCGGTAGCATTAATATTTCAAGACCCAATGACGCGCCTTGACCCATTGATGACCATTGGCAATCATTGTGTAGAAACACTAAAGGCGCACTCACCCAAATTGTCAGCAAAAGCAGCGAAAGAAAAAGCGATCGCCACTTTAGAGAAAGTCAATATACCTGCTACTCGCTGGAATCAGTATCCGCATGAGTTTAGTGGTGGAATGCGACAACGGGTAGCAATTGCTTTAGCTTTGTTATTGCAACCAAAGCTAATAGTCGCCGATGAACCCACCACCAGCTTAGATGTCACAGTCTCAGCCCAGATTTTGCAAGAACTAACCCGACTGTGTGCAGAAGAAAACATGGCACTACTCTTAATTTCCCATGATTTGGCAATGGTGGCAGAGTATTGCGATCGCATTGGCGTTATGTATAACGGCAAAATGGTAGAAATGGGTACCACAGAATCAGTATTTCGACATCCAGAACACGAATATACGCGATCGCTCCTCCAAGCGGCTTTGCATATTCAAAGTGTAGAAGATACTGAGTTGGGACAAGGGGGAATTTCTCTTTTGTCTTTTCCCGATCCCCAATCCCCAATCCCCGTACTCTATGAGAAGCCGCTGACGCGTCTACGCGTAGCGTCTCCTCTGGAGAATCCCCGATCCCCGATTCTGCGTGTCCAAGACCTCAAACAGCATTACACTATCGAGCCTAATTTTGTTGAGCGCATATTTAAAGGGCAAGGTCAAACTATCAAAGCTGTTGATGGCATTAACTTAGAATTATATCCAGGGGAAATTTTAGGATTAGTCGGGGAGTCTGGTTGCGGTAAAAGTACATTATCGCGGACAATCTTGCAACTAGTTCGTCCCAGTGCTGGGAAAGTTGAGTTTCTTGGTAAAGACATCACTAACTTATCTCGACAAGAAATCCGCCAGCAACGACGACAAATGCAAATGGTATTTCAAGACCCCCATGCTTGTCTCAATCCGGCGATGACTGTAGGACAAAGTATAGCTGATCCACTATTAATTCATCAGATTGCAACTCCTGAAGAAGCAAAACAGCAGGTTTTAGGAATGCTAGAAAAGGTCGGATTACAACCAGCAGAGGTTTATTATCAGCGTTATCCCTCAGATTTATCAGGAGGACAGCAGCAGCGAGTCGCAATTGCTCGTGCTTTGATTACTCATCCGAAACTTTTGATTTGTGATGAACCCGTGAGCATGTTAGATGCTAGCGTACAGTCGCAAGTATTAGATTTGATGTTGGAGTTGAAAGAAGAATTTGATTTAACGTATTTGTTTATTACTCATGATTTGTGGTTAGCGAGATTTTTGTGCGATCGCATTGCTGTCATGAACGGTGGCAAAATAGTTGAAATCGGCCCCACCAAAGAAATTTTTGCCAACCCTCAACATCCCTATACACAAACTCTCCTTGCTGCTGCGCCTTTATTAGCAAGAGCATGAAGACGTGAGGAGGTGAGAAGTAACATAGTAAAATAGGATTAGTTTAAAATGAGAACTCCAAAAAATCGTCCTCCAGCACATCCGACCTAAGTAGCTACATATTTGTACTAAGACGCGTGGTATGAATAGTAATCTATAGCAGGAGTTTTATGGATAACAATTCATACTGGAGTGTAATGTCCAATTTATAGCTTGAACGCTATTTACAACTATTAAAATCCACCAGTTAGCTAGGTGGATTTTTTAAGTAATCAAATCGACCTTAAACAAGGGTTGCAGAACAGTTACTGGTACTAAGATTCAAAAAAAATATGATAGAGCTTCAAACTACATTTAAACTTCCCAATTGGATAGTACAGGCTTAGATTGACTATTGACCATTGGCTAACCCCGAACACTCAAACAAATGTAAACCCAAATGTTGGGAAAGCTCCTCGCACACCTTTACTCCCCGGACGCTGTTACCACGTGCATCTAAACGCGGGGAAAATACTGCAATCCCCATCTTGTTGGGTACTACGGCGATAATTCCACCAGAGATCCCACTTTTGGCGGGAATACCAACTTTGTATGCCCACTCTCCAGCGAAATTATACATTCCACAGGTGTACATGACACTGAGAATGTCTTTGATATACCGATGATCAACAGCTTGTTGCTTTGTCATTGGGTTGATACCTTTATTTGCTAGTGTCGCCGCCATCACTGCTAAATCATGGCAATTCACCATCACAGCACACTGCTGAAAGTATAAATCCAATGCTTCATCAATGGGTTTGTCAATCATGCCAAAGTTGAGCATAAGGTACGCCATCGCTCGGTTACGGTGTCCGGTGGTACGTTCTGAGGTAAACGCTGAGATATCAACGAAGACATCACGCCCGATGTAGTTTTGGAACATCTCTAACATCCGGTTTAAACGCTCAGTTGCATCCGACCCTTTGATCAAACTAGTTGTGGCGATCGCACCAGCATTAACCATTGGATTGTAAGGTCGCTTGGATTGTTCGTCTAGCACAATGGCGTTGAATGCGTCTCCTGTCGGCTCCACACCTACTCTGGTTAAGATATAATCTCGCCCGTGATCTTCAAGGGCGAGTCCATATGCAAATACCTTCGATATGGATTGAATCGTAAATAGCTGCTGATAATTCCCAACTTCGTAAACTTCACCGTTCACACTGACGATACTGATAGCAAACAAATCCGGGTCTACCTTAGCCAATTCTGGGATGTATTTGGCGACTACACCATCCTGCAATGGTTTGTATTTGGAATACAAGTCATCAATGAAAGTTTGTAGTGATGATGAATTTTTTGCTAAATCTTCTTGGTTTGTCATGAAGCTGAGTGAAAAAGTCTGAAGTATGAAGGATAAAGTATACTAAGTTTAAAAAATCACGCGTTCTCAACTACCCAAAGTCAAATATTGTGTCTCATTGCTGTGGTTACAAATGATTCGCATAGCATCAGCAATTCTGGTTAATTTTTTAGATAATTATTTTTTATTTTTTTGTAAAAAAATCTTGGAAGTGGAACTACCTTTTTAGTCTCTTGTTTAAGACATATGTAATTTATCTTACTATATATCTGCTGCGCTTGATGAATTCAGTGTATCTAAACACTTGTTACAACAAGAACATTCATAAAAAGATAATCAATATCAAAATAATTGTAATCATAATTCCACATCTTAGCTCTATTATCAGCGATCCCCTTGTTGCTGTCTTTGATTAACTATTGGCAATCGCTACTGAAAAAATGTTATAAAGATAACTTAAGATTATGATTAATTTTAATTTTAAATAGTAAGTATAATTACTTATTATAAGTAAATTCATGGAAAAATAAAATTTTTGAAAAACTCAATAACATTAATGAGCTGTTTAGGCAAGACCATATGCAATTTGATAGATTTAAATACCAAATCATGTTAAGTTTTCCTAATAAAATTTCTAAACAATAAAAAAACTATTACATCGCTAAGATCCTCTTTTTAGAAAGGTTTTAAGCCTAAAATACCAATTTAATTTCGATAAAGTTACCAAGACTTGCGATAAAACCCTGATCCCCAAGATCAGAAGTTCGTGTTAGTCTGTTGCAGTTAATAGCAAAAAGTGAAAGCGGAACGAGTTCGGTTGTTGGCTAAAGTTATTCTCAATTGAATGCTTAACCTACGAACTATCAAAGCTCCGTTCTACAGTCGCTTTAATATTCGGACGCATGAATCAAAAACATTTGTGGACTGTTGTCACTGTGTGTAGCACAGTTTTGGGAATGCCCTTAGTTGGACGTACTGAGACAGCTAAGAAAATCGCTCCAACCTCACCACTTACGCCTTCCGGTGATGTGGAAAAAGTAGGAGAATACCAATCCCCAACAGCAAATCCTGCTTCAGATGCTGCGATCGCTAAGATTCAAACACACCAAGCAGCAGGTCGCTCAGTGGCAACGCTCTATATCCGCGATATTCCCGTGATCAGTTTTCTAGGACAAAAATCAGTTGTCAGTGAAGAAACAAAAGTTGGTGAAATCGCTAACGTCAACGGGGTATCTCAAGCTCTTGATACCAGCAGTCCTACTCAAATAGCAGCAACCAACGGGACAGGTGCAAGTTTGGCAACTCAGACTAGCTCGGACGAAGATGACCCCATTCAAAGGGCAAGTGTAGTAGCAGCAAAAATTAACCAGCTAGTCCTAGATAAAGTAGACGCCAGCAAGATAATTGTAAGTTGGAAAGCATCAGAAGCATCTACAAACTCCAATCAAGATCAGAATAAAGGCCTAACTGGTCAACAAAAAGCTGGCGATCGCTTCGTAGTTAAAGCCAATAACCAAGAACTGGTAGAGATCAACCAAAACACAAAACTCGCGGATACAACCAACGATCCCGCTCAAGATGCATTACAAGTAACCAACCGCTTACGTAGACTCATAGGCAATGCATCGCCTTTAGGTCAGATCGCTAACTTACCTGCGCCTTTCTCGCTGTCAAACAAGCTACCACATCAGATTGCTGTCAAAGTCCAAGATACTTTCAAAGGTGTAGCTTCCTACTACGGCTATGATTTTTCTGGTAATAAAACCGCCACTGGTGAGAGGTTCAATCCAAATGGAATGACAGCAGCTCACCGCAGCTTGCCTTTTGGTACAAGAGTACGTGTGACCAATACCCGCAATGGTCGGTCTGTGGTTGTGCGAATCAACGACCGAGGTCCATATATTCGTGGTCGGGTTATTGACCTCTCTCTAGGCGCAGCGCGGATTTTAGGTATGATGAGCAGCGGTATCGCACCTGTGCGAATTGAAATTCTGGGAAGGTAGTTTTTTGGTGTTAGTTGTTGTTTGTTGTTTGTTGGTGGCAGGTTGCAAACAACAAACAACTATCAATCACCAACAAGCAACCACCATTTCCTTTGTTCCCCTAGACTAGCTTCTTGCCTCCCAAATCGGATATAAACTAACGGGGGAGAGCTTAGATCAAGACTAGGGGTATTTTTGTGCGCCTGTTGACAACTACTGTGGCTTTACGCTGCTATTTAGATCAGCGCCGTTCGGAAAACCAGCTTACAGAGCAAGAACGGCCATCAGAATTTGAGGTGACTGGGAGACCTTTTACGGCTGTTGGTCTAGTTCCCACTATGGGAGCCTTACACCAAGGTCATTTCAGCTTAATTCAACGGGCGCGGCAAGAAAATGCTACGGTTATTGTCAGTATTTTCGTCAATCCTCTGCAATTTGGTCCCAATGAGGATTTTCACCGCTATCCCCGCACTTTAGACCAAGACCTGCAAATGTGCGAACAAGCAGGGGTAGATATAGTTTTTGCGCCGACTCCGGAAGAAATGGGAGTTGACCTGAAAAATATACAAGAATCAAAAGTTACACAAGTTAACCCGCCATCTGCTATGATATCAGGCTTGTGTGGTAAAAATCGTCCAGGTCACTTTCAGGGTGTGGCAACGATTGTTACCAAGCTGTTCAATTTAGTACAGCCTGACCGAGCTTATTTTGGTCAAAAAGATGGTCAACAGTTAGCTATTATCAAACAGTTAGTAGTTGATTTAAATTTTTTGGTCGAAATTGTTGCTTGTGCAACGGTGCGGGAAACATCTGGTTTAGCCATTAGTTCTCGTAACCAATATTTGACTACCACAGAAAAACAGCAAGCAGCTGTGTTGTATGGTGGGTTGCAAAAAGCCCAAGCAGCCTTTCGTGCTGGAGAACGCAATGCTAACAAACTTATTGCAGTGGTGCAGCAAGAAATAGCAATGGTCAGTTCTGTATCTGTGGAATATATTGAATTGGTTGAACCGAATACTTTAATGTCAATAGAAAAAGTTCAGGAGGAAGGAATGCTCGCGATCGCCGCTCGTCTTGGTTCTACACGTTTGATTGATAATACGATTTTACGCGATCGCCAGCCAATCATTGCTATTGATGGGCCAGCTGGAGCTGGTAAATCTACCGTTGCACGTCAGGTAGCAGCCAAACTAGGTCTAGTATATTTAGATACAGGAGCCATGTACCGTGCCGTCACCTGGCTAGTACTGCATGAAGAAATCGCCTTAAATGATGAGTGTGCGATCGCAGAATTAGCCAATAGGTGTGTGATTGAATTGTCTCCAGGACAGGACTTACAATCTCCTGTGCAAGTGTACATTAACCATCATGATGTTACCCAAGCAATTCGCTCAACTCAAGTTACGTCTAATGTTTCCGCGATTGCTGCACAAAGTGCTGTGCGTCAAGCATTAGTAAAACAACAACAAAGGTGGGGTAAAAAAGGTGGTTTAGTTGCAGAAGGACGGGATATTGGTTCTCATGTTTTCCCCGATGCAGAAGTGAAAATATTTTTAACCGCCTCTGTACAAGAACGCGCCCGTCGCCGTCTACAGGACTTTAAAAAACAAGATCAGCCTGAAATATCCTTAGAACAGCTAGAAAAAGATATTGCTGAACGCGACTGGAAAGATAGCACTCGCAAAGTTTCTCCCTTGAAGAAAGCACCAGACGCCGTTGAAGTGATCACAGATGGTTTGTCAGTAACCGAAGTTACAGAAAAAATTGTGGACTACTACCAGCAACGCTTATCTCAGTTTTAAGAGTCATTGGTAATTAGTCAATTGTCAATTGTCAATTATTGAAAGTAGCAATTGACAATTGACTCATGTCAATTGACTCCACAAAGCAGAAGTTAATTTACATTAAGTCAAAGAATCTTAGGAGAAAGTCGCTATCCTAGAGGAAGAGCAGGACGATACTTTAACAAATGACCTTTAAAAACTTTCAGTTAAGTCTGTATCAACTACGCCCCTGGCTCACCTTCATAGTAATTGCTTGGTTGCTAGGATCATTGGGCTTAGGCTGGTTGGTAAATTCATTGCTAATTATCGTTGGGCTACTTTTGCTCACACCTATTTTGGCATTTTTTGGATTTCGTTGGTGGTTGCAACGTAACCTAATTACTGATCGATGTCCCGTTTGTAGATACGAATTTACGGGTTTGAATCAAACTCAGTTACAGTGTCCTAATTGTGGAGAACTGTTGTTAGTACAACAGGGTCATTTTCAGCGCACTACACCCGACGGTACGATCGACGTGACAGCTGTCGAAGTACCAGCACAATCACTTGAAGATTAGTTATTAGTCATTGGTCAATGGTCAAGAGAAAAAATGACTAATGACTAATGACTAATGACTAATGACTAATGACTAATGACTAATGACTAATGACTAATGACTAATGACTAATGACTAATGACTAATGACTAATGACCGATTCCGAAAAAGCTTGTGTGTGTTTACGTACTATACCCATTACCTTGTCAGATGATATAGGTTTGGCGAGTAAATCTGTAGATCCTGCCACTTTAGCTCGAATTCGCTCTAAAGGACTATCACTGTCTCTTAAAATTATTATGGGCGTATTAGAAAATAGGGAAATACGCCTGAGTTGAGCGCAGATTTCGTAACTACTGCTAACTGGTAGTACTAAATTCAAAAAAATGAGGTTTGGTCTATGCTCAATTAGAATTGATAGGGCATGAATAGTATCTTGAATATTAATAAATCTAAACCCATTAGGAATGAGAATATCTTCAAGTGTTTGACTCAGCGAAAGATTGTTATTTACACAAGCAACGAGTAGACTATTGGGATTTGTATTTTTTTTGATGAAAGAATTTTTATTAACTTCAATAATTCGTAAGGGTAAGTCAAAAACTTTTACTAATTCAATGATTCCTTTGGATATATAAGGAAGCAAAGAATGGGAAACTGAAAGTACACTTTGCTTCATTTTGACGGCTAAATCCCATAGAGTATATTTGCCGTTAATTAAAGTCACAAAATTATTGTAGACTGCTGAACTTACATGTTTCTGAAGTTCTTCTGGTTTTCGCAATTTTGGTGCTAAATTAGGTGATATATTCTTGAGACCACTTGCTAACCAATCTTCCCAAGACTCTTGCATGAGCTTTAAAGACATATCTGCATCGCTGATACTGACTGGTGCTTCTAAGAAGAGTTCTTGGTTGCGATCGCAACTTATAGAATAAAAATTGGCTTGTTGAGTAAGATCAAATAATAACTCTGCGGTAGTGTTTTCTATAACAGCCGTCATTTGTTCAGGCTTAATTTTCTCTTGATTATATAGAGACACTAGTAAACAATAATCCCAGTAATCAAGTGATAATTCTTGAGGATGTAAATGTATCTTATCAATATCAATACTAGGGCAGTATTGAGCAAATTGCCGCCTCAACCGTCGGAAAGGATGAGTACCTCCTGTTGCCCAAATCATTTTACCAGCGTGGTAATAGAAAATCCATTTTTGTCCATTAACACTTTTAATATTTAATTTGCCACTATATTTTAATTGATTACAAGTTTTAAATTCATTAATTAATTTATTTGATACCATCATTTGCGGATGGTTCATATTTTCTCCTTCATTAATATGATTAACAAGTGATTTTGAAAATACCTGTATTTTGATATGTTGGTATTTAAAAGGAAACAGGGAACGGAGGAGTTTAGGTTAGGGATTTAAACTCTAATCCAAACTTGCAACTTATAGAAAATGGAGTTTTAGACCCCGATAGGGGAACAGATAAATTCCCTCAGTTCGCAATGAAGCTGTTCTGGAAAACATATATCATCTTATACATTAAGTAAGAAGATTAAAACAGTATAAATTCTGAATTTATTTTTGTGTTAACTGTGTAGAGGTTGGTTATCTACCTCTAAAAATTTGATAAATAAATGTACTCATATTAAGCGTTTCGCTTTTTTGAATAAACTTTACCTGACTCAAAAGCCGATTCAAATAACATGATATTTGAAAGTTTATCTTGGCAATTAATAAAATAATTAATACCAGTATACTTAGAGAATTATCATCTGTTTAGGGCATAGTCAGGGGAGAATCCATGATTTTAGGCTATTTAAAAGTAGTGGGATAAAATTTGGAGAATTACTTAAAGTCATAGCGGATAAAGGCTATCAAGGGATTAATAAAATCCATCAATTAACCCTCTTCCGTCACTCTAGGCAGAGTAAAATAAAGGTAAAACCCTGAAGTGGAGGCTGGGACTATGACACAGCCTAGAATTCCTGATACTACAGTCACCTTTATAGATAATTATTGTACTGCCTACCAAAAACTCTTCCCGGAAGTGAGAAGTTACCTTCGTTGAGCCAGGGGTAATTCATATTAAAAGTGCGGATGAAAGGACTTGAACCTTCACACCTTTCGGTACTAGAACCTAAATCTAGCGCGTCTGCCAATTCCGCCACATCCGCATCAGTTTTTCATCATAACATAACAAATACTCTATAGCAATAAAGTTTTTGTTTGTGGCTACTGGCTAGTTTTCCAAATAACATTGACGCATACTTCAAGTGTGCTGAGGTTGACTCCCTGGACTAAAAGCTCTAGGAGGAAGCCTTCAATTTGTGTGAAAATATTTCTACTTTGATGATTTGCGAGAGAAACCATGACGATGCATCCGACTCTCCAACGTGCATTTGCTAACCGCTGCGCCCTCAAAGTTATCAGCGGTTTGAATAATTTTGATGCTGCTCGTGTAGCAGCAACAGTGAAAGCTGCACACCACGGCGGTGCGACTTTTGTTGATATTGCTGCTGATCCTACCTTAGTAGAATTAGCTAAGAGCTTGACTAATCTACCCATTTGTGTATCTGCGGTAGAACCAGAAAAATTCTTGTCAGCAGTAAATGCTGGTGCGGATTTAATTGAAATTGGGAATTTTGATGCTTTCTACGCTCAAGGACGTAGATTTGAGGCTGAGGAAGTTTTAGCACTGACTCACCAAATTCGTGTTTTACTGCCAGAAATTACCCTTTCTGTGACAGTTCCCCACATTCTCACACTTGACGCGCAAGTACAACTGGCTGAGGAATTGGTAAAAGCTGGTGCTGACATCATCCAAACCGAAGGTGGCACCAGCAGCAATCCCACTCATGCTGGTACATTGGGCTTAATTGAAAAAGCTGCTCCCACATTGGCAGCAGCTTACGAAATTGCCCGTGCGGTATCGGTTCCAGTACTGTGTGCTTCCGGAATTTCTAACGTTACCGTACCCTTAGCGATCGCGGCTGGTGCTGCTGGCGTTGGTGTCGGTGCCGCCATTAACCAACTCAACAACGAAGTAGCCATGATTGCTGCTGTCCGTAGTTTGGTAGAAGCTTTAGGAACGAGTGTAGAGGTTAGAGGCTAGGGATCGGGGATCGGGGATCGGGGATCAGGGATCTGACAATCCTTGAGGCTATAAATTACCTGATCTTGTTGTTCCTCGGAAAGTTCTGGAAACATCGGTAAGGATAAAACCTCTTGGGACGCTTGTTCAGATACTGGTAGTTGTCCTGGTTGATAGTTCAAGCTTTCGTAGACTGGTTGTAAATGTAGAGGACGGGGATAGTAAATCATTGTATTTACGCCCTGTTCTTGCAATTGGTTACGTACCCAGTCTCTTTTGTTGTTAAGGACACGAATCGTGTATTGGTTCCAAACTCCTTCGCCACCATTTAATTCTTGGGGGGGAATAATACCGGGAACTTGATTGAGAAATTGTTGGTAACGAGATGCGATCGCTCGTCTTTTTTGATTCCAAATATCTAAATAACGCAGCTTGATTTGTAAAATAGCTGCTTGGATGGCATCTAAACGGCTATTAACACCTATTTCTTCGTGGATGTAGCGATTTTTTTGACCATGCTCTTTTAGTACCCTTAACTTAGCAGCAATTTCTGGATCATTGGTCGTTATCGCCCCGCCATCGCCACAACCACCGAGATTTTTGGTAGGGTAGAAGCTAAAACAGCCGATGTGTCCTATACTTCCTACTCTTTGTCCGCCCCAAGTTGCACCTGTAGATTGAGCGCAATCTTCAATCACTGTGAGATGATGAGCGTTAGCGATACTCATGAGTGCAGTCATATCCACAGGTTGTCCAAACAAGTGGACAGGAATAATTGCTTTGGTTTTGGGTGTGATCGCTGCTGCTACTTGCTGTAAATTTAAATTAAAAGTAGTTGCATCGATGTCAACAAAGACTGGTTTTGCTCCTACAGCATCAATTACCTCAGATGTGGCAATAAAAGTGAAGGGTGTTGTAATTACCTCATCGTCTGCACCTATATTAAAAGCTCTTAGTGCTAGATAAAGCGCATCTGTTCCGGAATTACAAGCCACACATTCATTGACACCGTGATAAGCAGCAAACTGCTGCTCAAAGTTTCCAACCACCGGTCCGCCAATATAACGACCAGAAGTTAAAACCTCTAAAACTGCACTACTCACTTCTGCTTCAATCGAGGCGTATTGCTGTTTGATATCAAATGCAGGAATGGAATTTTGACTTTGAACCATGAGTTTATTATTTATAAAAATGTAGGCTGAAAACCCTTGAGAAACAGCAACGTAGTTGCGAATTTCGTACTACCCTACCTAGCCCTTTCAGGGCGGCTACGCCAACAGAACCCTCTAAAGTGCGGGAAGCTAACGCAACGAGGGAACGGGAACGCTAAAGGCGAACAGGCCGCGTGTTGTAGCTTGCTTGGCACGGGGTAAGCATCAACACAAGATCCCATACATATAATGAAAGTTCCCGGTGGTTGTTATTGGTTAGTAGTCAACCAATCAACAACTAACAACTACTACTAACTAGTAACGCCAAAATCTATGCAGGAACTGATCAAATTAGATTTAGTTGATTTGGCTAGTGCGACAGCATTAATGGCTGTAGTCATTGGTTTATCTGTTTGGGAAAATCTAGGATTAGAACTCAACCTAGCCCTGGCAACAGGGAGAACCATTTTACAATTAGTAGTATTGGGATACGTTTTAGATTTCATCTTTGCTTTTAACAATGCTTGGGCAGTTTTAGCGTTTTTAGCATTATTGCTGACAATCACGGCGATTGTCGCACGAAATCGCATTAGTCAAAAAATACCGCAAGTTTTGCCTTTAGTATGGGGTTCCCTTTTACTTAGCACGATTGTGGCTATAGTTTATACTAATCTTGTGATTATTCAGCCAAATCGATGGTATGAACCACAATACCTAATCCCTTTGGCGGGAATCATACTAGGTAATGCGATGAATGCAGCTGCGATCGCTGGTGAACGTCTCGTCAATACAATCAAAAACAGCCATCTAGAAATCGAAACTCATCTCAGTTTAGGTGCAACTCCACAAGCTGCGATCGCCCAGTATCGTAAAGACGCCATTCGTGCTGGTTTAATCCCTACTATTAACCAAATGATGATTATTGGTTTAGTGACAATACCAGGATTTGTTGCTGGACAGATATTAAGTGGTGTAAGTCCCCTTGATGCTGCTTCTTACCAAATAGTAATTATGTTAATAACTGCCTTTGCCAACTTACTAACAATCATTTTGTTAACTAAGGGGTTGAGCCGTTTGTTTTTTAACTCCGCAGCGCAGTTGGTGAGGTGAGGGGATAAGGGAAGGGGGACAGGGGGACAAGGGAGAGTGGGGAGTCCTAATATATGACCATTCGCGCCTATTAACCACCAACAACCAACCATTTTTAACGTGTTGGTATATGTCCATGAATTTGCCTACCTTGGGCATCATAGACAATCACAGCTAAGTTAGCGTTATCACTAATGACATCTAGGGCTTGCTGTAAGCTTTGTAGGTGATTAGTGATATTAGTTACAGTATTCTGATCGGCTTGATTTAAGCTGCTGTTCAGAGCTTGTTCATACTCCGGAGTAATCCGAACAATTATTTCTCGGTCATTAATGGTATAATTGCAAACTCGAACTTCACCAGAACAGGTTTTTTCTAAATCAGTCCGGGTTTGTTGTAGAGAGTTAGCAACTTGGAGTTTTGTTTCTGCTTGTTTAAGGGATGTTGAATAAAGTTGGATCAAAGTTTGAGCTTGAGTGTAGTACAAGCTATCTTGTTTGACCTGCTTCACAGTATTTAAAGCTTGGTTCCAGTATGTCACCGCAGCTTGCCATTGGTTTTGTTTTTCGTAGCGTTTAGCTTGTTCTGCGTTTTCAATGGCTTGTTGGTAGGTTTTAGCTGCTAGTTGTAGTTTAGTGGTGCGATCGCGGGCGGCTACAAGTTTGGGTTTATACTCTATCAGCAGTTTTTCGACTTCTGAGTATACAGAGCTAGTCTTAGGAATAATAGTTAAGGCGTTAATTGCTACTTGCCAAGTGGATTGGACTTTCTGTAATTCTGGTAAGGTTTTAGCTGTGGTTTCTTGGTTAATAGCAACATTCGCGACATTTTTAGCTGCTGTTATTTTTTTTAACCATTTGTCTTCTACTTGCAATTGCTGATTCACAGTTCGCAATTTGGCACGATATATCGCTAATCTTGGCTGCACCCATCCATAAAGTTCATTATTGATACTAATTGTTTCTAGTGGTGCGATCGCTTGTCGCCAGAGATTTTGTCTAGCTTTTAGTTCTTCGAGAGAATTTACCGGGGTTTGACTTTTTTGTGTTGCTAATGAGACTGCACCAAAGGCTTTGATGATTTTATTTATAGTTTCTGAATATCTAGATAGATTAGCTGCTAGTGTCTCAGCTTCTTGGTAACGTGATGACCAACTGGGAATAGTTTTTAGTCCTGTGGTTGCTTCCACAAGTTGCTGTTGTACTGTTGTTAATTCTGTTTTAGATTTGGAAGTTTGTATTAATCTTTGCCATGATTTGTGTAAATTATCGGCTGTTTGGATTTCTTTACATTCAGACATTACACAAGGACGAGTCAACAAGTAAGCAGCCCCACCTAAGACTGCAATTGCAGCTACAACAATAGCCGATACAATAGGTTTAATTGGGCGTCTTGACTTTAATGTTGTGTAATAAGACAAATCTGGTGCATCTGCCATGGGGTCAAAATGGTGATCTTCAGATTCATCAGGGTTATCTGGAGAGGACTGTTCATCCATCAACGCATCGGAAGCGGTAAATGGGGAAAAATTATCTAGCTTCTCTTCTTCCCCTAGTCCTCCCATTGGTTTCTCATTCTCAGAAGAAACCTCAAACTCCCTCATTTCCTCAACTTTCGCTTCAGAGGCTTTCAGAATCAGGGAATGTTTAGCATAAGGTAACTTTACCCCTGCGATTCTCAGAAAGATTTCCACGTGTTGTCCGTGGTGATTAAGTAGCGATTGGAGTGCTTCTTCAAGCAATACAAAGATGTTCTCAGTATCAGCTGTCACACCTTGGGGGTGTTGAGTTAAAATCATGAGTTGATCATTTTTGACAGCACACTTTACCTGGAAATATTCACCAGATGGAATTTCGGCACGCAGCTGTTCTTGTAAAATTTGCCCTATGAATTGTAAATCTTCTTCTATGACTGCTACTTGCATAGAGCCATCCTGCTGATTTATATAGTTTTGATCATCTTCAAGTGTGTTAAAAGAACTTATTTTAAGTTTGGAACGTAGATACACAGTTTCATGACCCCCAGCCTTGTAATGTGAGAGAACATTTTTTTAGCACAATTTTTCAGCTTTTACCAAAAGTTAATATTTTCAATTTATTCTTTTAGAAGTGATATGAACAATATATATTAACTATTTAATCAAATCAGCGCCATTATTAATTTCAAGTCAAAATTGGGAATAATAAGATTTTTCGCTTTTACAATATAAAATCTAAAAATATTTAACATAGAGCAATCCTAAATCATGTGTAAAATTATCTGCTTCTTTCCCTCTATATTCTCTGTCCCTCTACGGTTTTTACTCAGAATTCACGTTCAAAAATCAATATATAATTAAATAATTATTGTTTATATTAATAATTTCAATATTTTTACAGACATAGTTAATTTGACAGTGATTATGACTAAAAATAATCATGAATGATAGTTTTTTGATGGTACAAGCACCCTCCCTCTAAATCTCAATTTTGGGGAATGGAGTCTGTGGAGCAAATCAAAAATCTAAAATCTAAAATCCTGTTAAAGGATGATAGTTTTAAGAAAAAATTTACTAAATATCTGTCCAAAGTCTATTGATAATTCGTGTTTTCTCTGATATAAATTCAAAAGCGAAAACTTGCAGTTGCTAAGATTAAAATTCTCTCTTACATGAAAAAATTTGTTTTTACTGTTATATCAAAATTTGATGACAAAAACTCTTGTTCGCTGAAATACAAGAAGTTTTACTGATAAATTTAATTACTTATTGTAAAAATGGTAAAAGCAGTAACAAAAGCGATGAATTTACCAGATTTACTGGATTGGATAAAATTAATGAGAGAAAAATTTATTTTAAGATAAACGACCAAAGTTTGATTATGCAAACTAGGTGCGGCTTTCAGATGTTAGACAGCACCACTGCGACCAAATAAAAATGGCTAGAGATAAGGTGTGTCAATGGAATTGCTAGAGTATCAAGTCAAAGAGTGGTTTCGGACAATAGGCATTCCTGTATTGCCTTCTCAAAAAATTGACCATCCCACGGATTTAAAAAGATTAAAGATAAAATACCCAATTGTACTGAAATCTCAGGTACATGCTGGAGAGAGGGCAAAAGCAGGTGGAGTCAGATTTGCTGAAACGACTATAGATGCGATCGCCGCCGCCCAAAATATTTTTAATTTGCCAATTTTAGGCGAATTACCAGAAGTATTGTTAGCAGAAGCTAAGTATAATGCGGAGCAAGAATTTTTTTTGGCGGTAGTTTTAGATACAGCTGTTTGCCGACCGATACTTTTAGGTTGTAAAGAAGCAGATATTGATTGGGAATCTGCTGGCAAAAAAATGCAGCACGTGGTTGTAGAACAAGATTTTTCTCCATTTTATGCGCGACGTTTGGCTTTAAAGATGGGATTACAAGGTGCATTAATGCAATCTGTCAGCATAATTGTTGAGAAAATGTACCAGTTGTTTATAGAAAAAGATTTAGATTTAGTAGAAATTAATCCTCTGGGGGTAGATGCTTCTGGTCAAGTGATGGCTCTCAATGGTAGTGTCAATGTTAATGAAAGAGCGATCGCTCGTCACCCAGATATTACTGAGATGGCGAGAAAAATGACCCATCGTCATAGCAGTGTAGAGTTTAACAAAAGATTAAGTGAATGGGACGCAGTAGAACTACACGGTAAAATCGGCATTTTAGGCAATGGTACCGGTTCAGTATTAGCAACTTTAGATTCAGTAGTCAATGCTGGTGGTAAACCTGGTGTTTGTTTGAATTTGCGCCACGCTTTCCCCACCGATACTTTACCGACTACCTTTCGCGATCGCTTAGATAGAGCGATAAATATTTTGGCTGCTGATAAAAGTATTCAAGTTATACTGATCAACTTTCTCGGTAGTGTTCCTCAAAGTGGGGAAGTCGCAGAAGTAATTGCTAATTTTTTACAGCATCAGAAAAACGAAATCAAAACCCAGACTTTACGTTCTAACAGTAACAAAAGCCGACAGGAAACCCACTTACCACGCTTAGTTGTTCGTCTTGCTGGCTCTGAATTTAATGCAGCCAGAAAATATTTGACAACATTAAAAGTTCCTAGCGATGCATCTATAGTAGTAGTAGAAAATTTAGATGAAGCAGTAGCACAAGCAGTAAATCTTGCTAAAGCTACTGCTCACAGAAAATTTTGATAATGTTTCCTTCTGTCCTTGAAAATTGGTGTGGGGGTGTAGGGTTTTAGGGGTGTAGCAGAAAAAACCTCTTTTTTGGCGGTGAAACTTGTTTCATCGGGACTACTTTGTGCCTTGTGCCTTCATGTATGTGTTTTTTATGAATTTAACGCCAGACAGCAAAGTTATAATCCAAGGCTTTAGTGAATTTATATCGGCTACTCATATTGCCCAAATGGTAGATTATGGCACTAATTTGGTAGCAGGGGTAAAACCTGGATATGGTGGTCAAAAAATACATGGTCTACCAGTGTTTGATCTCGTGGAAGAAGTGGTAGAAAAATATGGATTAATTGATACTACGATAATCAGTGTAAACGCTTACGAAGTATTAGATGCGGCTTTGGAAGCGATCGCATCTGGTATTCGCCAAATTATCATTATTTCTCCTGGCGTACCACCATTAGATATGGTGCAATTACTACGTAAAGCTGAAGCCACAGAAACACTAGTGGTCGGACCCAATAGCCCCGGCATTATTGTCCCAGGGCGAATTCTTTTAGGCACTCAACCGAGTGAATTTTATACACCTGGTCGAGTAGGAATCATTAGTCGTAGCACTACCCTTACCTATGAAGTCGCCAGAGAACTAACTACAGCGAATCTGGGACAATCAATCAGTGTCAGTATTGGGAGTGATGCGATCGTTGGTTCATCGTTTATTCAATGGTTGCAAATTTTTGATGAGGATGACTCCACAGAAGCGATCGTATTAGTTGGTCAACCCGGTGGAGGACGGGAAGAAGCAGCAGCACGCTACATTGCTGAAGCAATTGATAAACCAGTTATTGCCTATATTGCAGGTACACACGCACCACCCGCAAAACACTGGCGTCAAACCGGGACATTAGCAGCAGTAATCGGACGTCATCCAGACTTTGGTACAGCAAAAAGCAAACTAGCTGCATTCTCAGAAGTCAAAGTCCCAGTGGCGGAACGTCCCTCTATAATTCCAGAATTAGTAAGGAAGATAATTCAATAGTTGATACTCCCCACGGCTAAAAGCCGGAGGATTCTTGAAGAGTCCACAAACGAACTTTCAATGGTGCTATCAAAGACACCCTACTGATTCCACTTAGGTCTAAACCGTCATTTGTCATTTTCTAATCCCAACCATTGTCCAATCTCTTGAATTAGCCAATGACGTTCTATAGTTGACAGAGGGCTGGAAGTGAATTTCTGTCCTTCTACTTCTATGGTGACTCCTCTGGGTGCT
The DNA here is from genome assembly GCF_041928655.1 of Pelatocladus sp. BLCC-F211. NCBI lineage: Bacteria > Bacillati > Cyanobacteriota > Cyanophyceae > Nostocales > Hapalosiphonaceae > Pelatocladus > Pelatocladus sp. BLCC-F211. Next base: position 162,077 of record NZ_JBHFLM010000123.1, read on the forward strand.
GAACCTTGATTCACTGGCTCGTGATATATTTTTTCAATTAATGCTGTTGGACGCTGTTGTCGCTTGTAGCAAAAACCAAATATTTTCCAACGTATTTCAAAATTTTGGCGATCGAAGTAGAAATCAGTATGTCCAAAAGAAGGTAACACAGTTCCTTGTACCACTGCAATCAGCATTGCCACAAAGAAAATCAACAAAAACCATGCCTGAGAACTCCCCCCTCTGATAAAAAAGTTTATCAGTTGTGGTAGTTGCCAGAGAAAAGGAATCATAATTCCAACTAAGTAAAATAATCTAAAAGCTTTGCCGCCGCGTCTCGGTATTTTAATTTCTAACTCACTAGCAGACTTCTTAATTTGAATCTGACTACCTGTGGGCTTACGACTAGTAATAGGTGGAGTGAGGCTATTTTTATTCTTGAGTGCTGCAAGTGCTTCTCTGGCAGTACTAATTCGTTCTATTACATTTGGTTCTGTAAGCTTACCAATCCAATTGACAAAACCCCGGTCAATGTTAACCTGATCAGCAAAAATAATCCGTGCATCCAGATGAGGTAAATCGGCGGGAGATATCCCCGTAAGCAAATGTATTAAAGTTGCACCCAAAGCATACAAATCAGAAGCAGGAACAGCCCGCCCAGCAAACTGTTCTATTGGTACGTAGCCATAAGTACCGACAACAGTGAAAGTAGCACCTTCCTGCACCGCTTGATCCTGCACCGCACCAAAATCAACCAAGTAAACCCGCTTATCTTCACCCCAAATCAAATTACTGGGTTTGATGTCGCGATGTAGGACAGGTGGGTTGAGTTCGTGTAGATAAACCAGAATACTAAGAACTTCAACAGCAATTTTTTCTACCTGTAATTCTGAAAAATGTTCACCTTTGTCTATTAAGTTCTGTAGGGATGTTCCAGGAATATAACTCTGTACTAGCCCAAACCAAGGGAATTTAGAACCAGATTGATGTTCTAAAACAAAGTAATCTCGGTATTTGGGAATACGGGGATGATTAAGATTTTTTAATACTTGAGCCTCTCGTTCAAACAGTTTATGTTCATCCCACTGCATTTGGGGGCTAAGAATTAGCAACTTGACTACAACTAGTTCTTGAGGCTGTTTAGTCAAATCTTTTGCTAACCAAGTTTGGCGGCTAGCATCTGCACCTAATTTTTCCTGAATTTGATAGCGATTACAAAGTATTTCTCCTGCTTCTAACATCCCCAAATTCCCCATGCAAAATTGTTAGTGTTAACTACTAACCAATCCCTAACCAATCCCTAACCAATGCCTGATTTGTGCTGCCATCCAGCGACACTCTTCTTTACTTAGAGGTGGCTTTAATTTTCCAAATGAATACTCAGATACGCCTAAAGCTAATGTTACCTCTGGTACTTTGTGACTACCATAACCACCAGTCTCGCCACTAAATACTTTGTCAATTTCGGAAACCTTTCCTCGCTGTCTACGCAAGCAAAGACCTAGTAATTTCAATTCAATTTCAAATTGGTGATGGTCAAAGTAAATATTTGTTTCCACAAAGTTAGGCAAGAGAAACCAACCTGTTAGCAGTAAACTCGCTATTAGCCATATCCAACCTTCTACGCTACCCAGGCTAAAACCACCACTGAAAAAGTATAACCAAATTGCTAGTACTACTGTGGCAGCAATATTTTTCGGATCAGTTAATGTCTTTTGCCAAAGTACAGGAATTCTAATGTGTAAGTGTTCAGGAGATTTTTGCAGTTGAATTTGACTATCAGCAGGTTTGGCACGAACTATTTTAGAGATAGCAATTTGATTGGCTTTGAGAAGCTTCAGTGCTTCTTTGGCACTAGTAAAGCGTCTGTCTAAATTCGGTTGTGTCAACTGTTCTAACCAGCGAACAAACCCAGGATTAACTTTTAGTAAGTGAGCAAACTGCAAGCGAGAATTTTGCTGTGGCAAATCTGCTGGTGGAATACGGGTGAGCAAATGAATCAAAGTTGCGCCCAAAGCATAAAGATCAGATGCTGGAGTTGCCCTACCACCAAACTGTTCTAATGGTGCATAACCATAAGTTCCCACTATTGTAAAAGTTGCTCCTTTTTTGGCGGCGCGATCTTGTACTGCGCCAAAATCAACTAAATAAATCTGATAATTTTTTCCTAAAAGTAAATTGCTGGGCTTGATGTCGCGGTGCAATACTGGTGGACTCAAACTGTGCAGATAAATCAGAATCTTCAAAATTTCAGCAGCAATTTTTCTTACTTCTGCTTCGCTGAATACTCTCCCTTTTGCCAGTAATTCCTTAAATGACGAACCGGGAATATATTCTTGTACTAGGGCAAAATGGAGTATTTGATCTTCAAAGCCAAAATAATTACGATACTTTGGGATACGCGGATGATTTAGTTGTTTGAGTATCTGGGCTTCTCGCTCGAAAAGTTTAACATCTTCCCATTTTGCTTGGTCGCTAAAAGTAAGCAGTTTAACGATGACTTGTTCATGAGTGGACAAATCCCATGCTAACCAGGTTTGACGACCAGCATTGTCACCAAGTTTTTCTATAAGCTGATAGCGATCGCGTAATACCTGTTGGATTTGCAACATCGTCTGGTGAAATATAGACGTCTGAGAAAAAGGGTTTGGGGCTATGGGGGTATGGAGGAGCCAGTGCGTTGCTTTGGTTCCCAAAGTTGTAGCACAAGCGCGTGTGTAGGAAGATTTTGGAAGTGCGGGTAAAAATTTTAGGGGTATTTTACAAATATGAATTTCAAAAAACTCTTGTTTCCTCTTACACCTTTATACTCTTACACCCTGAGAGCCTTATATCCTTATACTTTTACACTTTAACGAAATCAGCACGAACATCTTAGCAACAAATATTCTTTTCTATGAGAAATTGTTGTGAGTACCAATTTAACTAACAAAAGCTCCTCATAGACTTATTATGATCCAAGATTCTGAGTACATTCGACAAGATGCGGCAACTCGCGTACAAGTGCTGAGTGAAGCACTACCTTACATTCAACAATTTACAGGTCGAACTGTTGTTGTTAAGTACGGTGGTGCGGCGATGAAAGATAGCAACCTCAAAGATAAAGTCATCCGTGATATTGTCTTTTTATCATGTGTTGGCTTACGACCAATTGTGGTTCATGGTGGTGGCCCAGAAATTAACAGTTGGCTAGACAAATTAGGAATTGAACCACAATTTAAGAATGGTCTGCGTGTAACAGATGCCCCCACAATGGATGTAGTGGAAATGGTGTTAGTCGGTCGTGTCAATAAAGAAATCGTCTCTTTGATTAATCAAGCTGGTGGTTCTGCTGTGGGGCTATGTGGTAAAGATGGCAACCTGATTAAAGCCCGTCCCCAGGGAGATGAAGGTATAGGTTTTGTTGGGGAAGTCAGTTATGTCAATATTAAGATTTTGGAAACACTAGTAAGTAGTGGGTATATTCCCGTAGTATCTAGTGTAGCCGCAGATGATAACGGACAAGCTTATAATATCAATGCTGACACCGTAGCGGGCGAAATAGCAGCAGCGTTAGGGGCAGAAAAGTTAATTTTGCTCACTGATACACGTGGAATTTTGCAAGATTACAAAGAGCCGACTAGCTTGATTCCCAAAGTAGATATTAAAGAAGCTCGTGATTTGATTGCTAGTGGTGTGGTTAATGGTGGGATGATTCCTAAAGTTAATTGTTGTGTGCGATCGCTTGCTCAAGGAGTTCGCGCCGCACATATTATTGATGGTCGCATCCCCCACGCCCTGCTACTAGAAATTTTTACTGACGGCGGTATAGGCACAATGATTTTTGGTTCTCAGTTTATATCTTAAATTTATGAGGGGAAGGAGAAAAGAGCAGATCTTTTCTCTTTCACCTTTACCCATAATAAATTCTCAAGGATACTGAATAATAATCGGTTGCCGAATTGGTCTATTGTGATACCAAGAATCTTTGACAATTACAGGATTGATTAATGTTGAGTTTCTAATTTTTGGATTGACCAACACAGGATTAACTAAAACGTTTTCACGTATATTTTGATGCAATTTAGGGTAAGTATTATAAATCCTGCGATTTGGCATCAATCCTGTCACTGGATCTACAGGCATAGGGGTAGAAATAGGACTACCGTATATAAAGCTACCAGTATTTGGTGTTTGAGGTTGACTGACACCGTAAAAACTCCCGTTATCAATTACTATTACCTGCTGGGCAGAAACGGGAGTTGTAGTCGCACTCATCAGTGCTACAGTGAAACCTAATCCCAGTAAATACGCTTGATTAAACTTGATTTTAAGCATGTTTTTGATTCACTAAAATTATGATCAGTAAATTTGTAGAAATAAATTTAAGTATGATTTAACTATCAAAATATAGCGGGAGCGTGAGAACCCCTACGAAGCAATGGCAGCACAGTCTGCACAGCAAACCTTGAAGTCTGTAGGTGAATCAATAGTTGGGTACAACGGGTTAGTTAAAGCTTATTACCGTGGTGAAGTTGATAAACCATCGTTACCCGGTTACAGAAAAAGTGGTGGAC